>CAIXAA010000365.1 GCA_903917305.1 uncultured Myxococcales bacterium
GCCTGCGCCAGGTTGGCCATGCGCCGCAGATCGCGCAGGCCGCCGCTGACGGTCTTGACCACGGTCGGCAGCTTCTCGGGGCCGACAAACAGCAGCGCGACGAGGACGATGATGATGAGCTCTGGACCACCGATGCCGAACAATCGCACCTCGAAGCGTTGGCAATCTGCCGCCCAGCGAGCCTATGCCCGCACCCGGGGTCGGTCAATCGGCTACAGGATGCCGGAGCGAACCTGCAGCCGCTTGCGCGCCACCAGCGCCACGACGCGCGCGGCGGGCTGGGCCGCGTCCTGCGCCGTCGCCGCCTCCGGCAGGCGCAGCAGCGCCGCTTGCAGGGCCGCGTGCGCGCCCGGCCGCAAACCGAACAGCGCGTCCGCCGCCTGCAGCCGCAGGGAGTGGCCAACGAACGCCTTCTCGAGCGACAGCGTGCCTTCGTACCAGTGCAGCACCTCGGCGAGATCCGTGGCGAAACGCCCCGCGCACAGGTGGGCGCCGCGCTCGAGCGCATCGGTCGCCGCCGCCTCGCAGACCAGCGGCGCCACGCGGGAGCGCAGCATCTGGTCCAGCCCGTGCAGCAGCCGCCGCGCGGTCTGCTCGGTCGCTTGCTCCAGGCGCGAGCCGGGCTGGGGCGCCGGGCTCCACGCCTTGAGCGGCGCCGGATTGCCCTGGGCCAGGACGCGCGTCGCCAGGACGCCGTCGGGCTTCAACTCGCGCGCCGCCTTGTTGACCAGCCAGGCTGGCTCGAAGTAGGTGTGCATGGCGTCGAAGAGGACGACGAGGTCGAACGAGGACGGCGCGAAAGCCGCGTCGCCGTAGCCGCGATCGACCAGCGTGAGGCGACCGGCTTCGGCCGGCGTCAGGCGGGCGTGCAGCCGCTCCAGCGCGGTGGCGTCGAGGTCGCTGACCGTGACCCAATGCCCGGCTCGCGCCAGCGCGATCGCCAGATCAGAGCGCACGCCGCCGGCCAGCAGGGTGCGCCCTGGCTCGCAGCCTTGCACGTAGCGGTCGAAGGCTGGCAGCACCGCGCTGGAAGCCGCGGCATCCAGACAGTAGGACGGCAGCGGAATCGCGCGGTTGGGGCGAACACCTTCGATTTCGCGGCGCAGGCGGACCATCAGCTAGCCCGGTGGCCAGTGCAGGTGCCGGCCCGCAAGCACGTGCGCGTGCAGGTGGTGGACGCTCTGGCCAGCATCCGCGCCGGTGTTCAGGACGGTGCGATAACCCGCCTGCTCGACACCCAAGGTGCGCGCCACGTCCCGCACGGCAAGCAGCACGCGGCTCAGCACGGCGTCATCGTCCGGACCCGAAGCGTCCAGCGAAGCGATGTGCCGGCGCGGAATGACGAGCACGTGCACGGGAGCTTGAGGCGCCGTGTCCTTGAACGCCACGACGTCATCGTCCTCGTAGAGGAACGACACGCCCAGTTCGCCGCGGGCGATGCGACAGAAGATGCAGACCTCTGCCGGGCTCATGGTGCACCCAAGGAATGTGTTGTTCGATCAGCGAGCTGCGCGCGTGCGCGGCTGCACTGCCTTGCTGGCGCTGATGCGGCGCTTGATGCGCGCGAGCTTCTTGTTGCGCGAGACGATGCGGCGCATTTTGCGCGATTGGCTGCCACGGCCCATGGTTTCTCCTTTGGCTGCGCACCGGGTGATGCCCGAAAATGGCGTCAGGTCGGCGTGCGAGGGGCAGTAGGCTACAGCGGGAGCTTGTGTGTCGTCAATGAAAGTCCGTCCGCAGTCATCTGCGCGCGCACCAAAGCGTACCCACCGGCCTGCTGCCGGCACAGCGCCGCCGCGCCGCCGGTCGTCGGCAGCAGGGACAGGACGCGCTGCACACCGGTCAGCGCCACCGGTTTGTCCGCCCGCAGCGTGCGCGCATCGACGCCCAGCAGGAAGGCACCGGGCGCCGCGTCATCGGTCGAAAGCGCGGCAAACCACAGCCTTCCTGCGGCCGGATCCAGCGTCCAGGCGTGATCGATCGCGATGCGATCGGCAGGGGCAAAGCGCCGGCGCAGATCGCTGGAGGCAAAAATGACACGGCCGCCGCGCAGGACGAGCAGCGACGGCTCCGCGTGGACCTTGGTCGGCTCGAAGGGGTCGAAGACGGAAAAGCTTGCGTAGATGCGGTCTTGTGCCGGCCATGCGACAGCGTCGCGCAGGCCCGCGATCGCCTCGCCGACGTCCTCGTTGGAAAAGCGCTGCAGCGGCTCGCCGCGATCGTCGGCCAGCGCCACGGCCCAGCCGCCGGTCCGCCGCTCGCGCAGCGTCGTCGCCACCAGCGTGCGATCCGGCAGGCCGGCAATGCCGCAGACGCTCGCCAGAACCGGCTGCGTGCGCCGGTGATCGACCACGGCAAGGCTCGCCGCGTCGATCCGCGTCCACGTCGAGGCGCCCGGCCGCTGCGAGGAGCGGCTCAGCAGGCAGAACCGCGGCGCATCGGGCTGCATGGCGGAGCCCACCAGCAGATCATCGCCGCGCAGCAGATCGGCAAGCCCGGCTGCCGCCAGCACTTGCGGCGGCTGCCCGGGACGCTGCGCGAAGACGGCGAGGCGCTTGTGGCTCAGCCCCGTCACGCGGATCTGGCCATCGACCTCTGCCAGCCGCGCGTGGCCTTCCGTCGACAGCGGCCAGGCGGCGGGCAGGGCGTAGGGCTGCAGGCCGCCGGTCTCCAGGTTGATCGCCATCCACACCGAATCTTGCGCGACGATCAGCCGACCCATGCCCACGCCGGTGATCAGCGCCGCGTCGGCCAGCTTCTGCATGCCGGGCGGCATCGCCTTGGCCGCCAACGCCGGTGCTGCCGCCGCATCGATCTCGCCCGTCATCTGCGCCAGCCGCTCTTGCGGCAGGTGCGGCGCCAGCTCCGCCAGGAGGCGTCGCGCTGCAAAAAAGTCTTGCTTGGCGCGCGCTTCGCTCAGCTCGCTCTCGAGCCGTTGCCGCCGTGCCTGCTGCTGCCGCGCCAACTGGATGTCCTGGCGCAGCTGTTTCCATTCCGCGGCGAGGCTCGGCGGCGGCTGCGGCAGGGCGCCCAGGGCTTGCGCGGCCTGTTCCACCGCGCCCGCCTGCAGGCTGTCGCGCACCGCCTGGAGCCCCAGCGCCGCGGCCTGGCGCACGGCTGCATCGCGCCGCCCTTCCATGATCGTTCGGGCTTTTTGCGCAGCAGGCAGCTTGTGCCAGTCGCTCGGCAGCGCGGCCAGGCCATCCTGCGCCCGCTCATCCTCGCCGCATGCCAACGCGACGCGCAGCGCCTGCAAGGCCTGCAGATCGCGCGCCCGCCCGGCCAAAGCGGCCCCAGCACTTGCGGCTTCCTGCACGGTCGCCCACAGCGCGCCCAGCTCGGTTCCCGCGAACGGCACGGCCGCCGAAGCGCCAAAC
>CAIXAA010000366.1 GCA_903917305.1 uncultured Myxococcales bacterium
CGAAGCCCCGGAATCCTTGAGTCATGTCGCGAGCATGGCAGCGGGCGGCTTGACGGCGTCGGCGCGGCTGGGCGTGCCGCTGGCGCTGACGCTGGGCGGGCAGATGTACTCCGGCGACACGCATCCGAACGATCGCACGAGCTCCGCCTGGCGGCCGTTGTATCCGTCGCTCGATGAAGTCGTTGGGCTTTTGCAGATGTTCCGGCAGACCAACCTGCTGCAGTACGGCGCGCGCCTGCGGGCGCAGCTGGCGCAGAAGGTCGCGGCTGACATCGATGGACGCGTGAACGCCAGCCATCCGGGCGCGAACCTGCCCGGTCTTGGCAACGCCGTGCTGACCGGGCCGGACGATTGGGCGGTGGTCGGCACGGAGCTCGACGTGCGGCTGCGCTGGCGCTGGCACCCGTCGACCGAGCTGCTGGCAGGCATGGGCCTGTTCGTGCCGTCGCAGATGCTGCGCGATCAAGTGCATACGGTGGCGGGCTGGCAGGCGCTGTTGCAATGGACAACTCGCTTCTAGGCAGCTACCGTTCCCGTCCCTCGCCGGCAAGTCCGGAACAAGAGAGCGAAGACGATGCAGGTTCAACACGCAGGACGCACGGATGTCGGCATCGTCCGTCCGAACAACGAAGACTCGCTGCTGGTCGATCCGGTCCACCAGCTGTTCGTCGTGTGTGACGGTGTCGGTGGGCGCGCGGGCGGGGCTGAAGCGAGCCGCATCGCTGCCGACCACATCGGCCATGTCGTGGCAAAAGCCCGCAAGACGCTGACGGAATTCGCGGAGCCTGGCGGTTCGGTGACCAAGCGCGACGTGGCAGCCGTGCTCGAGCACGCGATCAGCGACGCCAGCGGCCGTGTTCGGCAACATGCCTATGCAAATCCGCAGTTGGCCGGCATGGCGACGACCGCGGCCGTGCTGCTCATCGCCGGCAACCATGCGTTCGTGGCGCACGTCGGCGATTCGCGCGTGTACCTGCTGCGCCAGGGCGTGTTGCACGCGTTGACCGAAGATCACAGCGTGATGAACGACTTGCGCCGCCGCGGCCGCGCGGATCGCGGCGCGATGACCAACGTGCAGCACGAGGCGCTGACGCGGGCGCTGGGCGTGCTGGAGTCGGCGCGCGTCGACATGCTCGATCTGGAAGCCGTTCCCGGCGACCGCTTCGTGCTGTGCAGCGACGGCGTGCACCACGTGGTCGGCGAGGACGAGATGCAGGCCATCGTTCCCCGCGGAACGACTGCGGAAGTGGCGAACGACCTGATCGAGGCGGCGCTGGAGCGCGGCGCGCCGGACAATGCGACGGCGATCGTGGTCGACATCGTCGACGATGCCGCGGTGGACCGGGCGGTGCGCGTGCGGCGGCGGCTGGAGGCGCTGCAAGGCGTCTCGATGTTCCGCTACCTGCCCTTTGCCGACCTCATCCGCGTGGCGAGCATCGCCAAGGAAGAAGCGTTGCCGGCCGGCACGAACGTCTTCCTGGAAGGCGAGTTCGGCGAGAGCCTCTACATCATCCTCGACGGCACGGCATCGGTGTCCAAGAGCGGCGTCGAGATCACGGAGCTGGAAGCCGGCGCGCACTTTGGCGAGATGAGCCTGATCGAGCGGGCGCCGCGCTCGGCGACCATCCGCTCCAAGACCGACCTGAGCGTGCTGGTCATCGAGCGCGACGGGTTCTTCCAGCTGCTGCGCGAGGAAGCGACCGCGGTCAAGCTGCTGTGGGGCCTGGTGCGGATGCTGAACGCCCGGCTGCGCAACACGAACGAAGAGCTGATCGGCCTCAAGTCGACCAGGCTGTAGGCCACCAAAGGAATGCGGACCATGCTGCGTACGATGCTGTTGTTCCTCGCTGTTCTGGCGACCGTGAGCGCCTGCCAGCCGCCCGAGCCGCCGCCGCCGCGGCCGCCGCCCGGCAAGCCAGCCGCCAGCGCGGAGCCGGCCATCGCGGTCGATCCGCAGGAAGCGCAAGCCAAGCGCGCGGATGGGCTGACCGGCGGCCAGCTGGTGTTCCAGGATGACTTCGCGCGCGAGGAGCTGGGCGCCGACTGGCTGCTGCGCCAACCGGGCGAGTGGACGCTGGAAGAAGGCACGCTGAGGTCCAACCGCGTCGAGAAGGACGATGACCGCAACCAGGGCGTGTGGCTGCAAAAGCCGCTGCCGGACAAGGTGCGGATCGAGTTCGAGTCCAAGTCGCTGTCCCCCGCCGGCGACACAAAGTGCGAGGTCTTTGGCGAACTTCCCAAGCATGAGTCGGGCTACTCGGTCATCTTCGGCGGCTGGAACAACACGCTGAACACCATCGCGCGCAAGGGCGAGCACGAGACCAGCCGCGTCGTGCAGCGTGACCATCAGAAGGTCGAGCGCGGACGTCTTTACCATTGGACCATCGTTCGCAATGACAACGTCGTGCGGTGGTACATCGACGGCAAGTTCATGGTGGCGTATGACGACGCTAGTCCCGTGAAAGGACACAACTTTGGCTTCAACAACTGGGCCACGGACGTGCGCTTCGGGCACCTGCGGGTGTACGCGCTTTGACGCCGGCAACGGCCGCATCTGCGGGTGCGGCAAGCGAGGTTGCGGCGGCGCAGGTTGACGCTCCCCATGCGGGCCAGTATTCTTGCCCGCTACCTCTGCCACGCAGCGCTGCAAGCGGGCTGGCAGGCTCCAAGCCGAAGGCGGCGCTCGCGGATCCGGTGCAGACCGAGGCCAGCCGACGCTGAAACAGGTGCCCAGTGGCGATACGTGTGACGAGCTGCGGCGAGACGAATGTGGGGCGCAAGCGCACCCACAACGAAGACAACCTCCTGGTTTTCCCGGAGAAAGGTCTTTTCATCGTCGCGGACGGCATGGGCGGACATGCATGCGGCGAAGTGGCCAGCGAGATCGTCGTCACGACGATGCGCGACTACTTCGGCCGCGCCTACGGCGATCCCGACGCGACGTGGCCAGGCCGCGAAGAGCGCGGGCGCACCGAAAGCGAGAACATGCTCAACGCCGGCATCCGCTGGTGCAACTACACGATCTGGGAAAAAGGCCACGCGGACGCCCAGTTCAAGAACATGGGCACCACGGTCGTCGCGATGCACTTCGACAGCGAAGCCATCACGATTGCGCACGTGGGCGACTCGCGCTGCTACCGCTTTCGCAAGGGCGAGTTGAAGCAGGTGACCGAAGATCACTCCCTGCTCAATGATTACAAGCGCATGGCCGTGCTGACGCCGGAAGAGGAAGCGAACTTCCCGCACAAGAACATCATCGTGCGGGCTTGCGGCTTGAAGGACAACGTCATCGTCGACCTGCAGCGCGAGCGGCCGGAACTCGGGGACATCTACATCCTCTGCAGCGACGGCCTGTCCGGCGAAGTAACTGATGCGCAGATCCGCGATATCATGGCGGAAGAGAAAGACCTGGTGGCCATGGTGGCGCGGCTCATCCGCACCGCCTGCGAGAACGGCGGCAAGGACAACGTCACCTGTATCGCCGCCCGCGTGGACGAAGTCTGATCGCCCTCGCGACGCGGACTTGCAGCTGAACTGCGCTGCATCCGTGACGACACTGTGACCCTCAAATCCCGCATCCCGTGGTACACAAGCGCCCGACTTGTACGGGGTGGGTACCATGACGCTCAGTGTCTCGTCTTACATGGGTTTCGGGCCGGGCGACGCCGCGAAGACCGCGCGCGATCTCTACCAGTTGCTGGTCGAATTGCAGGATGCCCGCGCCGCGCGCATGGCCCACACGCAGCCGCACGCGGCGCAGTGGACCGAGCGGATGCGCCAGCTCTCGGAGCGCTCCAAGCGCCTGGCGGCTGACTTCGCCCAGTCGAACCCGAAGACCGCCGATGCCCTGAGCCGTGTCGGCCAGCGCGTGGAGCGGATGCAGCAGAACCTTGCCGAGGGCAGGCCGGTGCCGAAGCGGGCGCTGACGCACGCCTCGCAGCAGTACGAGGCACTGGCCAAGCTGGTCCGGCAGCAGGAGTGGGCGAGCCAGGAAGGCGTGGAGCTGCCGGTCTTGAAGCCGCGCAACTACGCCCGCAACATCTTCCATGTGGTCAACGGCTTGATCGGCGCGATGATGTACACGCTGATCCCGGAACGCGCCACGGTGCTCAAGATCGCCGTGGGCTACTTCGCCCTCATGGCGGTGCTGGAGATCACGCGGCGGTTCAGCCGGCGCTGGAACGCGATCCTGGTCGAGAAGGTCTTCGGCTCCATCGCGCGGCCGGTCGAGGCGCACCGCGTCAACTCCGGCAGCTGGTACGGCCTGGCCATGGTCCTGATCGTATTCAGCTTTTCGCCCGCCGCCTGCATCGCCGCCGTCATGGTCCTGGGCGTGGGCGATCCGTCCGCCGCCTTGATCGGCAAGCGCTGGGGCAAGCGCAAGCTGCGTGGCCAGAAGACCTTGGAAGGCACGCTGGGCTTCGCGGTCTCCGCCACGATCGCGACGACGGCGTTCCTCGTCCTGTCGCACCAGCCGGCCGTGCAGCGCGGCGACGCCCTGCACACGTTCGGCTTTGCGCTGCTGGTCAGCGCGATCACCTCCGTGGTCGGCGCCGTGGTGGAGCTGCTGAGCGACCGCATCGAGGACAACCTGTCGATTCCGGTGATGTGCGCAGCGGTGGCTTCTCTGCTCGTCTGAAGCCAGCCGATCGCGTAGCATCCGGTCCATGGACCGCCTCCCCGACTCCCGCAGCCTGCTGCAGCTCGAAGCCCGCGTGACGGAGCTGGAGCTGCGCTTCATGGAGCAAGGCCAGCACATCGAGGCCCTGGACGAGGTCGTGCGTGAGCAGGATCGCCGCATCGAGTCCTTGGAACTGCGGCTGCGCGTGCTCCTAGATCGGCAACAGCAAGAGCCTTCTGCACAAGACGATTGACACCGCTGCGCGATCAAGCGATGTCGCGTTCCGTTGATGCCAGGAGGCTCCATGGGTCTGGTTCGAATGCACCGTGTGTGGACCGCAGCGACGCTGCTGACGCTGGCCGCCTGCGGCTCGACGCAGGGCAGCAGCGGCGTGGCGCCTGCGAAAGATGCGCAAACCATCCAAGATAGTGCGCCAGACGCGACGTCCAATGCGGGCGCGGACGTGGCGCCCGACCTCGCCCCGGACGTGCCCGACCAGCCCGATGTGCCCGCGGTGGCGAACGATGTGTCGACGCTGCCGATCGTGCCTTCGGACAACGGCACCTTTGCCGCCCGCTTCCTGCGCACGCCGGAGCCGCCGACGCCGAGCGGCGACGTGCTCGAGATGCTGCTGATGGACACGACGGGCGCGCTGCTGCCCGGCGCTACCGTCAAGGCGACGCCGTGGATGCCGGCGATGGGACACGGCTCGCCCAAGACGCCGGTGGTCGTGGATGACGGCGGCGGGCACTACACGATCACGAACCTGCTGTTCACGATGCCCGGCAAGTGGCAGCTGCGCGTCGATGTGTCGACGCCGGGCGCCCAAGATCGCTTCACCATCATCTACGCCATCCAATGACCCGCATCTCCTTGATCTCTCTTCGCCTCCTGGTCCTGCTGCTGGGCGCGCTGCTCGGGCGCGCGGCGCTGGCGCAGGCTTGTTGCTCGGCCAGCAATCCGACCGAGTTCGGCGTCGTCGGGCCGTGCCAGCACGCGGCGATCGCGACGCAGATCGGCTACCAGTCGTACAGCGGCACGTACGACGAGACGGGAAAGAACCACAAACTCACGGGGATGAGCCCGCAGGACGCGACGCTGCTGATCGGTGGCGGTTGGCGGCCGCTGCGCGGTCCGGTGCAGATCCAGGCGGCGCTGCCGCTGCGCTGGCAGCAGCGGGCGTACCCGACGATGGCGTCGCAGAGTGCGGTGGGCGTGGGCGACGCGGCGGTGGCGCTGCGGTGGACGGCGCTGGAAGACAAGATGACGGGCGTCTTGGCGGGCGAGCCCGGGATGTACCTGCCGTTCCTCGATCTGGCCGCCGGCGTGAAGATGCCGACCGGCCGCGCGACCGAAGACGGCAATCCGGACAAGGCGGGCGCGGACGTGACCGGCGATGGCGCCTGGCAGGTCACGGCGACGGTGCGCGTGCTGAAGTACGTGACACGCCAGCATGCCTTTGGAATCGGGGCGGATTACAGCCATCAGTTCGACCGCAGCGTGCCGGACGGCAACGGTGGCAAGTCCAAGTTCGCCAAGGGCGATTCGCTCGAGGTGCGCGGGACGTGGCTGCAACTCCACGGCATGTATTGGTCCTGGGGCGCTTTTGCCAGCTACCTGATGGGCGCGGATGCGCATCAGGCCGGCGTGGCGGTGCCGGACAGCGCGGTGCGGCATTTCCGTGTCGGCGCCAGCGTGACGCGTGTGCTGTCGCTGCCGGCTTGGGAGACCACGCTCGGCGTCGCGCTCGACCCGTGGTGGCAGGACGGCGCGCGCAACGTGCCGTATGTCGGGCCGAGCGTGAGCCTGAGCCTGCGCCGCAACTTCCTGTAGCCAGGGCCCTCGCGCTTCGGACCCCGCGGCGTGTATCCTTGGCCGCGCCGAGGGCGGCGTCCGGGTACAAGGCGATGAAGCGGTCCTGCTTGCGTGCACTGACCGTGGCGGCTTGGGCGCTGGCCGCCTGCAGCTCGCCAGCCAGACCAGGCGCGGACGCGGTTGGCGCCGCGGACGGCGTGGGCGATGCTCCGGCCGATGTCTTCCACGATGTGCCGATAGCCAAAGATGGGTCGCCAACGGCCGACACCGGGGATTGTTCGCAACCCGGCGATTGTCCGGATCCGTTCCAGCATTGGTGCGACCCGTGCAGCGTCGACGGCGACTGCGCGGGCCCCGGCATCAGCGGCGCCGCTTGCGTCGCCACCATGAACGAAGGCCGGTTTTGCGGCACGGCGTGCGCCATGGCGGCCGATTGCCCGCTCGCCTCCGAATGCACGGACACGGTCAGCGCTTCGGGCACCGCCACCCGCCAATGCCGGCCGCCCGCCGGCACGCTGTGCACCTGTTCCTCGGCCGCCAAGGCTGCGCATTTGCCCACATTTTGCACGCGCAGCTCCGCTGCCGGCATCTGCGCAGGCGTGCGGCGCTGCTTGCCGGCAGGCGAACCTGGCGCACCTGCCGGGGGCGGCCTCACCGCATGCGACGCGCTGACACCCAGCGCGGAGATCTGCGACGGCAAGGACAACAACTGCGACGGCATCACGGACGGCGACAAGCTGTGCGACGACGGCAAGTCGTGCACCACGGACGCGTGCGTGGGCGGCGAGTGCGATTTCAAGGCCATCGACTGCGGCGACGGCAACCCGTGCACCGACGACGGCTGCGACGGCAACGGCGGCTGCACCCACGGACCTGCGGCGTGCAGCGACGGCAACGACTGCACGACGGACGCTTGCGCGCTGCCGGGCGGCTGCACGTGGAGCGCCATCGACGGCGGCGCCTGCAGCTCCGGCCTGGCGTGCACGGCGGCGTTCTGCAAGGCCGGCGTGTGCACGGCGAGCCCGCTCGGCTGCGAGGACGGCGACCCTTGCACGGTGGATTCCTGCGCCGACGCCGGGTGCAGCCACGCGCCGCTCGATTGCGACGACGGCAACGCCTGCACCAGCGACAGTTGCGCGCCGGGCACGGGCTGCTCCTCCACACCCAACGACGGCAACAGCTGCAGCGACGGCGACCCCTGCACCGTGGATGCGTGCTTCGCCGGGCAATGCTCGTCCTCGCCGCCGACGTGCGACGACGGCAGCGCGTGCACCGTGGACAGCTGCCAATCGGGCGTCGGGTGCAGCCACGTCCCAGCGTGCGACGACGGCAACGCCTGCACCGTCGATACCTGCGAAACAATGGGCGTTTGCAGCCACACGGCCAAGTCTGGCTGCGCGCTCGCCCTGCCCTACAAGCAGAAATTCGACTGCGGCGACGCGTCGCTCACGGCCTGGACGCTGCAAGCGCCCGCCGCGGACGGCCCGGGCTGGGGCGTGGACGCGACACCGGGAAAGCCTGGGTTCGACTCACCTTTCTGCTCGCTGAACTTCAACAATGGCCAGGACTATGCGTGCCCCGACGGCGTCGCTTCCGTGCAAGGCACTGCCGCTGGACCGCTGCTGGATGCGACGGGCCTGGCGCCGGGGACGGCGATCAGCGCGCGCTTTGCGTTTTCGGGCAGTTTCGAGCCGGCGCCGTGGGAGATGTTCCGCGTCGAGGCCTCCACGGGCGTCGCCTGGGTGCCGGTGCTGACGCTCGCGGCGCCCGCGACGCTGCAATGGAGCCAGCAGAAGGCGAACCTGAACTCCTTCGCCGGCACGAAGTTCCGAATTCGCTTCGTGTTTTCCACGGCAGACTGCCTCGTCAACGACCGCCCCGGGCCTTTCGTCGACGACCTGCGCGTCGGCCTGGACCAGTGCGTCGTCAACACCGACTGCGACGACGGCAACGCGTGCACGGCCGACCTGTGCAACACGGCGACCAAAGCCTGCACGACGCAACCGGTTTCCGCCGCTTGCGACGACGGCAATGCGTGCACCACCGGCGACACCTGCAAGAACGGCCTGTGCATCGGCAGCACCACGTCCTGCGACGACGGC
>CAIXAA010000367.1 GCA_903917305.1 uncultured Myxococcales bacterium
GTGAATATCACAACGACCAATAGAATTGAGGTCGCCAAGCACGTCGCCAATGAACTCATCCTGAAAGTGAAGCCCGGCACGGACATTGATGCGCTGGCGAAGGCGCTTGGCGCGAAAGTCATCGGTCGCGATGACAAGCTCGGCATTTACCGGCTCCAATTCGGTGACGCTGCCGCCACCGACGCCGCGCTTGGCCAGCTGAAACGGCACTTCCGCCGGCTCCGCGCGCCAGCCCGCGGGCATCTGCAGCTTCACCAGACCCTGCACGCCGTCGCGCCCCGCCGCCAGCACCACGGACACCGGCTGCGGCTTGCCGTTCGGCACCATGATGACGTCGCGGCTGAGCGTCGCCGTCGCATCCGGAACGATCTCGAAGAGTTGCGACAGCTCGCCGCGGATCGGATCCACCCAGACGTGCACGACCGGGCGATGCAGCGTGAGGCGATGGCCGCCCAATTCCAGCACGAATCCCACCTGCAGCGGCGGATCACCCAGCGGCCGGCCAACCAGGCGCGGCTCCGGCACGGCGTCCAGCCCGCCCGCGACCGGCTTGCGCAACCAGTACGGCGTCGAGATCGGCGCGTCCGGCGCGAGGTGGATGCGGGGCGTCAGCACCAGCGGCACGTTGTCGCGCAGCTCCGCCACGGCTTCGGTCTGACCGCCCGGCAGTTGCACGCCGACCAGCCGCGCCAGCGTCGACGAGCGGTTCAGCACGGTCAGCTTGAGGTCGAGCGCGCTGCCCGGCGTCGCGCTCGGATCGGCGGTGCGCGCCTCGAGGAACACGCCGGCACAGGCGGCAATCAGCGCCTCGGTCTCCTGCAACTTCAAGGCCTTGTACGGATTGGCATCCGGCAGGCCCTCCAGCGCCGCATGCACCTGCCAGAGCGCGGCAATCGTCTTGTGCGGCTCGCGCGGATGGAAGTCGCGCACCGCGGCGTCGACGGCGAGGGCCACCTTGTCGCCACCCTTGTAGGCATGCCAGGTCAGGTCGAGCCCTTCGAAGACGTCGTGTTTCGGGCGCGTGCCTGCAACCGCCTCGAAGTACTCGGGGGCCGGACCGCGCTCGACCGCGACGCCGAAACCCTGGCTCTTGTGCTGGCTGCGACTCTCGGCGGCGATCTCGGTCCACGCGCGCCCGCGCAGCGCGTCGTAGCCTCCAACATCCAGCTTGAGGTACGCGGACATGTCCGCGCCGGCGGCCAGGTTCCAGGTCGAGACGTTGTGCAGCAAGCGGTCCGCCTGCCAGGGCTTCACTTCGGTCAGTTGTTCGGGAAAGCGCTCCGGATCCGCGGCCGCCGCGAAGGCTTCGGCGCCCAGGATGGCCGACGCCGTGTGGTGGCCGTGGTTGGGCAGCTTCAAATCAAAGCGCAAGACCACGACATCGGGACGAAACCTGCGGATCGCCAGGACCACGTCGGCCAGTACCGCGTCGTAGCCCCAGAGCGCGAGCGCTTCATCCGCACGCTTGGTGAAGCCGAGATCCCGAGCCCGCGTGAAGAGTTGCTCCGCGCCGTCGATCGCGCGCGCCGCCAGCAGCTCGTGCGTGCGGATGAGGCCGAGCAGCTCGTCCTGCTCCGTCCCCAGCAGGTTCTGCCCGCCATCGCCGCGGGTCAGCGACAGGTAGCCGGCGCGCAGCCCGCGCTCGCCCACCAACCACGCCAGAAGTTTGGAGTTCTCGTCGTCCGGATGCGCCGCGATGTACAGCACGCTGCCGGCGACGCCCAGACGGCGCAGCCCGGCGGCAATCTCGCCCGCGTGGGGCTGGTGCGGCGGCTGCGCGTGGGCCAGGGAAGCGAGACAAAGCATCGGCACGAACACCAGCGGAAGAATGGAGGGACGCATGGCCCGGACGATAGCAGACGCCCGCACCGGTGCGGTAGTCACAATCTGCGGGTGGCCTCGCGGCGCGTGACCTGCTATCAGTGTGCGGGATGGCAACTTCCTTCGCGGCAGCCTGGCTCTCCGGCGACGAGCACGCACTGGCACATCTTGGCGCTGGATTTCGCGATGCTTCCGCACGTGCGCAGGCGGTCGCGGCGGCCGCGGCGCGGACCGTCTCGCCAGCGTTGCTGGCGGCACTCCGACGCCAGAATGCCCAGTTGCCGCCCAGTCCGGCGCGCGATCGCATGCTGGACGCGCTCGCGCAGCCCGGCACGGTGGCCGTGGTCTCCGGCCAGCAGGTCGGCCTGTTTCTCGGGCCGCTGTTCACGATCTACAAGGCCGCGACGGCGATCGTCGTGGCGCGCGCGCTGCAGGCGGAGACGGGGCATGCCTGCGTGCCGATCTTCTGGCTGCAGACGGAAGACCATGATTTTGCGGAGATCGACCACTGCCTGCTGCCGCACGCCGCTGGCGAGCCGCTGCGCGTGGCGCTCGCCGATCCGCAGCAAGGCCACTCGCACGTGCCCGTCGCCCACCGGCGTCTCGGTGCCAGCGTCGCCTCGGCGCTCGATGCGATCGAAGCGGAGCTGGCGACGTGGCCGCACACGCCGGAGCTGATGGCGCTGCTGCGCAAGAACTACCAACCCGAATCGACGCTTGCCGAAGCGTTCGCGCCGCTGCTGGCGACATTGCTGCGCGAAGAGGGCCTGGTCTTCCTGCAGCCGCGCGACCCGGCCATCGCAGCGCTGGCGGCGCCGGTGCATCGCAAGTGTCTGGAAGATGCTGGGATTCTGTCGAGCCTTCTGGAAGAGCGGGCGCACGCCCTCGCCGCCGACGGCTTTGCCGCGCAGGTCCACATCCGGCCGGGTTCGCCGCTCTGCTTCTTCGCGCCGGATGCCCAAGACGGTCCGCGCTACCGCCTTGATCCGGATGGAGAATCCTGGCGTCTCGCCGGCCATCCGGAGGCTGGGCAGGTGACGCACGCGGAGGTGCTCGCCTGGCTGGACCGGGAGCCGCTGCGCCTGTCGACATCGGCGCTGTCGCGGCCGCTGCTGCAAGACACGCTGCTGCCGACCGCGGCGTACGTCGGCGGGCCGGGCGAGATTGCCTACTTCGCGCAATTAGCGCCTGCGTACAAGCACTTCGGCCTGGCGATGCCGCTGATCGTGCCGCGCGCCCGCTTTCGCGTCGTGGATGAGCGGACGCGCGGGATGCTCGACAAGCTCGGGTTGGGGCCGAATGACCTGGCGCGGCCGCGCGAAGACCTCGTGCGGGCGCTGGCCCAGCACGCCGTCAGCGACTTCGAGGCGCCGGAGGTCGTGGCGCGGCGCCTGACGGCCAGCTTGGACGCGGAACTGGAGACGCTGTCGGCGCGCATGACGGCGCTGGACCCGAACTTCGCCAAGACGGTCGCCCGCACGCGCGCCGCAGTGCACGAAGCCACGGATCGGCTGATCGACA
>CAIXAA010000368.1 GCA_903917305.1 uncultured Myxococcales bacterium
GCAGAACCGGACCTCGGGGTCGAGCGCCAGCGCCCGCGCCAGCCCGGCGCGTTTCTTCATGCCGCCAGAGAGTTCCGAGGGGTAGTGGTGCTCCGCTTGGGTCTACTCGACCTGCGCGAGCTTGAGCCGCACGAGCTCGCGGATCGCGCCTTCCGGCAGGCGGCGATGTTCGCGCAAGGGCAGCGCGATGTTCTCGCCGACCGTCAGCGACCCGAACAGCGCGCCGTTCTGGAACAACACGCCGATGCGCTGCAGGTGCAGAATGAGCTCGCGCTCGCTGAGGCTGCGCAGCTCCTTGCCGAGCAAGGTGACGGTGCCGCCCGAGACTTCGGTCAGGCCGAGAACGCCCTTCAAGAACGTGGACTTGCCCGAGCCGCTGCCACCGAGGATGACGCGGATTTCGCCGGGCTGCACGGTCGCGTCGACGCCGCCGAGCACGGTGCGCTCGCCGTACTTGACGACGAGGCCGCGGACGCTCAGGGCGGGCGAAGGCGAGGTTGTGATCATCCGAGCACCACATAGAAAAGCACAGAGAAAACGCTGTCTGCGACGATGATGAAGAAGATGGCGGCGATGACGGAGGCGGTGGTGGCGCGCCCGACCTCCTGCGCCCCGCCGCGCACGCGCACGCCGTGGTAGAGGCCGATGAGGGCGATTCCCCAGGCGAAGACGAGGCTCTTGAACAGGCCGGTCGTCAAGTCCTTGAACACCAGCGCATCGAGGCTGCGCTGCAGGTACGGCTGCGCCGCGAGATCGAGGTAGACCATGCCGACGATCCAGCCGCCGAAAATGCCCAGCAAATCCGCCATCAGCGTCAGCAGCGGCACGGTCAGCACCATGGCGAGCAGCTTGGGCACCGCGATGAAGTCGACGAAGGGGATGCCCATGACCTGCATGGCGTCGATCTCCTCGCCGACTTGCATGGTCGCGACTTCAGAGGTGATCGACGAGCCGGAGCGGCCGGCGACGAGGATGGCGGTGATGAGCGGACCCATCTCGCGCACCATGGAAATCGCTGTCAATGTGGCGACATAGATGGCCGCGCCGAACTGGCGCAGCTGATACGCCGACTGGAACGCGAGCGTGAGGCCGACGAGGAAGGTGATGAGGCCCACGATGCCAAAGGCTTGGGAGCCCATGAGGCTCGCCTGCTGCGCCAAGGCCGACCAGCGCATGCGCCTGGGGCGCAAGAGCGCGGCGGCGGAGCTGACGGTGACGTCGGCAGCGAGGACGAGGAAGGCGCCAAGTGCCTGGATTGCTTTCCAAGTCGTGTCGCCGAGCGCCTCGAACGTTCCGGGAAGGGGCGCGACAGCCGGCAGGTCGAGCGGCACACGGTAGAGGTCGAGCCAGGCGCGGCATGTCGGTGGAACATCGCGCAATTCGACGCGAAAGCCGCGCGCGGCGCCGGTGCGCCAGACATCGACGAGGGTGGCGGTGCCGGCGCTGTCGAGGACGGTCAGGCCAGCGCAGTCCAGGGCAAGGACGCCGTTCTTCTGAGGCGGACGGCGGCGCAGGGCGCGGTCGAGAAGCACGGCGGTGGTGGCATCCAGGGAGCCGGACAACGTCCAAGTGCGCGCAGCGTCTGTGGAACCGGCAGCCTCGCTGACGGCCAGTGGCACGGCGCGCGCAGGGTCCGGCTTCATGGCCGCGCCGCAAGGAGCCGCAGCACCCACGGCAAGATCGCGTATTGCGTCGACAACATGGCGCGGCTGTCTTGGCGCGTGTCGGGATCCACGGCCACTTCGGCGATGCGCAGCCCGGCCCATTGGGCGCGCACCAGCAGCTCCGCGTCCCAGAACCAGCCGCGCTGGAAGTCAGGATCCGGCGCCATCTGCGTCACGAGGCGCCGCAGGACGTCCGCGCGAAAGGCCTTCAAGCCGCACTGATGATCCTGGATCTTCGAGGAAAACGCCGTGCGCAGGAAGCCGTTGTAGGCGTGGCTCATCACGCGGCGCCCTACACGCCGGCGCGTCGCCAGCTGCGGGTGGTAGCGGTTGCCGACCACGAGATCCGCGCCGTCCGCCAGCGCCGCCAGCATCGCCTGCAAGGTCGCCGGGTTGGGACCCATGTCGGCGTCGACGAACATCAGGATCTTCGCGGATCCTTGGATCATGTTGCGCGCCAGGTTCTCGCGGAAGGACGGCCCGCGCTCGCTGCGCACAACGCGCACGCCCGGCAGCGCCAGCGCCCGCACGCGATCGGCCGAATCGTCGCTCGAATGATCATCGACGACGACGAGTTCGAAGCTCCCCACCTGGGCGGCAAGCGTCTTTGCCAGCGGCGCCACGACGGAGGCGATCAGCCGCGCTTCGTTGTAAGCCGGGATGTAGCAAGCCAGTTCCAGTTCACGGGTCGGCACCGGCTGCGCGCGCTCCGTCGCGACGTCGTCCTGGTGGTGCTGGCAAGTGCAGGCGTGGTCCACGTGTTCCGGCTCGGGAGGTCAAAGTCGGGTCGCGGGAGGCACTTGCAAGGCACGCGACCGGCCCTGCCAGCCTCGCCTGGACGGCCGTGGGGCAGCGTCGCAGAGGCCGGAGCTTGACGCAAGTGCCTGCCGCATCGTAGGAGCGCGCATGGCTTCCCCCCTCCTCGTCACCGGATCGGCAGGCACCATCGGGCGGCCGCTGGTCGCGGCGCTGCAGGCGCAAGGCTGGGAAGTGCGGCGCTTCGATCGGCGGCACGCTGTCGACGACGGGTTCGGGGATGTCTGCCGCCCTGAGGCGCTGCGCGCGGCGCTGCACGGCTGCCAAGGCGTCATCCACCTTGCCGCGGTCAGTCGCGTGGCGCACGCAGAAGCGGATCCGGCGCGCTGCAAGGCCGTCAATACGCAAGCGACTCGCATGCTTGCGGAGCTGGCGGGGCGGGAGCCGGGCGTGCGCGTCCTCCTGCTGGCGAGCAGCCGCGAAGTCTACGGCCAGGCGCAGCACCTGCCGGTCGCGGAGACGTGCCCACCCGCGCCGCGCAATGCCTACGGCCGGTCGAAACTCGCCGCGGAACAAGCGGTTCTGGCCCAGGCATCAGAGCACCTCTCCGTGGGCGTGCTGCGGCTGGCGAACGTGTACGGCGCGGCGATCGACCATGCGGATCGACTGGTTCCAGCGTTCGTGGCGGCGGCTCTTGCTGGACGACCGTTGCAGCTGCGCGGCCCGGAGCGGATCGTGGATCTGCTGCACGTGGACGATGCCGTGCGGGGATTCCTGCTGACGCTCAGACACTTGCAGACGGGCACAACGCTACCCGGGCCGGTCAACCTCGCGAGCGGCGTGGGCGTGACGCTGCTGGACCTGGCGCAGCGGGTGAGCCGGCTGGCGGGCAGCCAGTCGCCGCTGGAGACGCAGCCGGCGCCGGAGAGCGACGTCGAGCGCTACGTTGGCGATGCGCGGCTGGCGCAGGCAGTGCTGGGATGGCGGGCGGAAGTGGCGCTGGAGCGGGGGCTGCGCGACGTCGTGGCGGCGGCGCGGCTGGCCTAGCCGCTGCACAGCCTGACGGTGGAGACCGTGAACGGCGAGCCGGCTTGGCGCACGCGGTGTCGAGA
>CAIXAA010000369.1 GCA_903917305.1 uncultured Myxococcales bacterium
CGCATCGCGCGCCACGCCGTGATCCGGCAGCAGGTGCCGGGGAGCAGCGACGCGGACTACCGAAGATTCTTGAGCAAGCACGGGCTGACCGACCACGCCGGCGCCGAAGATTGCGCCGTCTACGTGACCGCGCCATGGTCCGCCGCCGAGCAGCAGGCCTGGCGCCGGCGCGGCGTGGAGATCAACCCGGACGTCTGGATTCCGCCCGTTCCCGGCAGACATGCCTACGGTTTCCACCTCGCGCGCGTGCCGTACACGCTCCTGCCGGCCCTGGCGCGCGACCCGCGCGTGGTGCGCATCGCCAGCACCGAGCTGGCGCGCCGGCCGCGCAACGACCTGGCCCGCGCCGCCATCCACGCCGATGCCGTGCAGGCCGGCGTGCCCGTCGGTCCGTACGACGGCACGGGCGTGTCGATCTGCATCGCCGACAGCGGCCTGGACTTGACGCATCCGGACATTCCCAAGCCGGTCGAGGCCTTCGACGTCACCACCGGCGCCACGGTCAGCAAGTGGAGCAAGACGGTCGCCAACACCGTCACCAACCACGGCACGCACGTGGTCGGCACGGCGGTCGGCAATGGCAGCGCATCCGCGGGCAAGTACAAGGGAATGGCGCCGGGGGCCAGCCTGCGCTTCTACAAGATCGCCGACAACGTCGCCGGCGAGTCCGTCGCGACCGACGAAATCAAGGCCATCGCACGCGCGGCGGCGGTCGGCTGCCAGATTTTCTCCATGAGCTACGGGTCGTTGGGCGACGACGTCGACGGCTCCTCGGCGGAGTCGCAAGCCGTGGATGCCGCCACGGCGACCGGCATGGCCCTGTTCTTCGTCGCCGGCAATGACGGCGTCATGGGCACGCACGCCGCAGTGCCGCTCGCACCGGGAGCCAGCGCGTCGCTGTCCTTCACCATCGACAATTCCGCTGGCACGACGGCCATCAAGGACGGTTGGTACATCACGGCGTGGTGGCGGGATGGCGACCCGAACGACCACAACGTTTCGCTGACGTGCACGAACTGCCAGGACGACGCCACCGACCCGACGCCGCGCGGCACGGAGCAGCACGCGATGTGGTTCACGCCGAGCGTCGCGGCGGGGGCGAAGAAGACCTACAAGCTCACGCTCAAGAACGCGGCGGCGGGGGGCGCGACGACGGCGCATGTGTACCTGCAGGATCCCGACGACTTGTCGTCCTTTGCGACGTCCGATCCGGGCTACACCATCAACGCTCCGGCCGTCGCGGACACGGCGCTGTCGGTCGGCGCGTGGATCCAGCGCACGGATTGGACGGATCTCGCGGGCGACGGCTTCACGAACACGCCGGACGAGGTGCTGCACACGGTGGCGCCGTTCTCGAGCCAGGGCCCGCGCATCGACGGCGTGGCGCGGCCGGCGTTCGTCGCACCGGGGTCGATGACGATCTCGGTGCGCGACAGCCAGATCAAGCCGGATGACCCGAGCGAGGAGATCGACGCGCACTACCTCATCGAGGAGGGCACGAGCATGGCGACGCCGTGTGCGGCGGGGGCTGCGGCGCTCGTGCTGCAGGCGCGGCCGTACTTGAAGCCGGCGGCGCTGGCCAAGGCGCTGGCGGACGCGGCGGTGCCGCAGGCGGGAACGCCGGCAGCGGTGCAAGGCGCCGGGTTGCTGGACATTCAGGCATCCATTGCGAAAACGCCAGCGACGGGCTGCGGCGACTCGTTCTGCACCGGCAACCAGGCGTGCGTCGCGGGTGTCTGCGTCGCGTCGGGCGGGCCGGATGCGTGCAGTAGCTGCGGCGCGGATGTGACGGATTCCGGTCCAGATGCCGCCCAGGATGGGGCCGCAGCCCAGCCGGACGTCGCCGCCGTGGACGACGTCGCGAGCCCGGACGTGCCGAAGCCAGCGCAGCCGGACGCAGTCGCGGCACCGCCCGACGTGCCGGCTGCCGCAGACACTGGCGCACCGCAGCCCGGTCCGGACGCGGTGGCAGCCGCTGCGGAGCTGCCCACGTTCCATCTCGACATCGGCGCGACGACGCAACCGGCTGTCGCCCAAGCAACTTCGCGCCCAGCGGCCGGGTCGTGCACGGCCGGGGCTGGCGGCGCAGCCGCGGACGTGTGGCTCCTCTTCGCGGCAGCGCTGGTGCTGTGGGCCGCAGGGCGCCTGACCCGGCGCGCACCGTCCACGAAGCGCGGCCCGTCCGAGCTCTGACGCCACGCCAACCAGCCGCGCACAGCGCCGATTCGCAAGGCGGTCTTGCGTGCGCCCGGCCGTTTCCCTAGCGTGACGTCAAGCCATTGCAGCGAGCCCGTGCCCGCTTCATCACCGTCAACCTGCCATGGAGTCGGTCATGATTCGCACCCGTATCGGCCTGTGGATGCTTGCTGCGCTCGCTGCCGGCCTGCTCGGCAGCAGCGCACAAGCCCAGACGTTCAAACCCTTTACCGACGTTGCGACCGTCTGCCCGGAGTGCTGGGCGCAGCGCTACGACCACATCGCCCTCAAGGGCGGCCAGGTGGTCTACGCCCGCGTCCTGGCCGAGAATCCGGCGTTCTATGTCCTCGAACGCTTTGGCGAACTGCGTGCCGTCGGCCGCGACAAGGTCGAGCGCATCGAGCGCCACGAGGCCTTGACCGCCGAGCAGCAAGCCAGCGTACGCGACCAGATCCTGTTCCTGGACGGCAGCGTCCTTGTCGGTCAAATCACCCAGGAATTCCCGGACACGGGCTGGTACCAGCTCGAATACGGCAGGTTCGTGCATCTGGCGAGCCAGACGCAGATTTCGCTGGTGTTCAAGGCGGGCAAGGAGATCTTCCGCGCTCCGCCCGCGAAGTAGGCGCGGCAGCGCGGACCGTCCACTCCATGTGCGCTCAAGGACAGCAGGAACCGACGCCCGTGCAGCACAGGCCGGCCAAACCGCTCGGGTCGGCGATGCAGGCGTTGGAGGTCGGGTCGCACGAGCACCCGCCGACCGAGCCGCTGCAGGTCGTGCACTTGGACTTGGCCGATGCCAGGCACGCGCCCGGCGTCGCGCCGCCGCTGACGCAAGCCGCCGTGAAGTCGCTGCAACAGCCTGCCAGGTCGCTGAGGCACAGGCTGTCGCAGAAGCAGCCGCCGGTCGCGTACGAGCCGCAGTTGCCCACGCAGGAGTCGGGGCCGCCGCTGCTGCTGCCGCAGACGCTGGCGAAGTCCGTGCAGCAATCGCCGATGCTGCTGCACTGGCTGTCGCAGTAGCACGTGCCGGTCGCGGACTTGCCGCCGCAGCTGCCAGCGCAGGTCTCCTTGGTCGTGGTGGCGGTGCACAGCGTCGCGTAGTCCGGGCAGCAGTCCTTCTTGCTGACGCAAACCGGGTCGCAGTAGCAGCCGCCGCCGGCGGAGCTGGTGCTGCCGCACTTGGTCGCGCAGGAGCCCGACGCGACCACGCACGCGGTGTCGTAGCCGTCGCAGCAGGTTCCCGCGCCTACGCAGCTGGCTTTGCAGGAGCAGGTGCCGCCCATCGCCGTCGTGCCCTTGCCGCAG
This sequence comes from uncultured Myxococcales bacterium, assembly GCA_903917305.1. Lineage (GTDB taxonomy): Bacteria > Myxococcota_A > UBA9042 > UBA9042 > UBA9042 > CAIXAA01. Next base: position 3,502 of record CAIXAA010000369.1, read on the forward strand.
TTGCCGATGCAGGACGGACCGGCGACGACGGCGCAGTCCTTCGGGCACGACGTGGGCGTCTCACCGACGGCGCAGATGCCGTCGCCGCACACCGCGCACGGGCCGCAGTCGGCGGCGCAGGAGGAGCAGTCCTCGCTCAGCGCGCACGCGCCGTCGCCGCAAGCGCCAGTGCAGGCGCCGCAGTCCTTCGGGCACGACTTGCAGGTCTCGCTGGCGGAACACGTGCCGTCGCCGCAGGTTCCGACGCACGCGCCGCAGTCCTTGGCGCAGCTGGTGCAGTCCTCGCCGGGCGCGCAGATGCCGTCGCCGCAGCTCTTCGGGCACAGGCCGCAGTCCTGCGGGCAGTTCGTGCAGCTCTCCCCGGCGTCGCAGGCGCTGTTGCCGCACTGGGTGAGCTTGCAGCCGGCGATGGCCGTGTTCGTGCAGGCGCTCGACGCGCAAGCATCCGTGGTGCATCCGTTTTTGTCGTCGCAATCGGCGGCGGTCTTGCAGCAGCCGGCCAGCGGTGCGTGCTGGCACTTCGCGTTCACGCACTTGTCCGCCGTGCACACGTCGCTGTCATTGCAATCGCCGTCGGCCTTGCAGCACGTCGCGTCGGGCGTGTGCGTGCAGCTGTTCGCGGCGCAGGCGTCGATCGTGCAGACGTCGCCGTCGCTGCACTCCGCGTCGCTGGTGCAGCACGGCGTCGTGGTCTTGGCGTGCTGGCAGACGGTGGCGACGCAGCTGTCGATGGTGCACGCGTTGCCGTCATCGCACCCGGCGTCGGCGGCGCAGCAGCCGGGGATGGCGCCGTGCGCACACTTGCCGCCCTGGCAGTTGTCCGTCGTGCACAGGTCGTTGTCATTGCAGTCGGTGTCGGAGGCGCACAGCACCACCGCCTGGAAGCTGCAGCGGTTCTGCACGCACGTGCCGGTCGTGGCGCCGGTCGCGTCCGCGCAATCGGCGTCCGCGGCGCAGCACGCCGGGTCCTTGCCCTTGACGCTGGTGTAGAGGCCGTACTGGCACTGGCCGCTCAGGCACTTGTCCGCGGTGCAGCCGTTGCCGTCATCGCAGTCCTTGGTGCTGAGGCAACCGCAGGCGGCCGTTTGCTTTTTCGGGTGGACGCAGACGCCTGAGATGCAACTATCCGTCGTGCAAGCGTTCTGGTCGTTGCACTCGCTGTCGGCCTTGCAGCAGCCGCCTGGGCCGCAGCCGGTGTCGTCGCCGCCGCTGCTGGCGTCGGAGTCGCCGTTTTGCGTCGCGATGTCCTCCACGAACGACGGCGTGTCGGGCTCGCTGCTGCCGTTGTCGGGCGCGGACACGTCGGCGCCAGGGCTGACGACCGCCTGGCATTTGCCCTTGACGCAGGCGAGGCCGCCGGCGCAGTTGGCCGCCGTCTTGCACGCCGCGACGCAGACGCCACCGACGCACGTCGTGTTGCCGGCGCAGTCGCTGTTGACGTTGCACGCGGGGCCGGCGGCGGTGGCCGGCGCCGCGCCGTTGCTGCTGCAGCCCAGAAGCCACAAGCCGAGCAGGATGCCGGCAAGCGTGCACATCGAATGGAACTTCATCGTGATTCTTCCTCGAGACCCTGCTGGCCGGCCGGGCGGACGGCTTCGTCCTTGCGTCGGGATGCGTGGCGCCGGAACGCTCCGGGCTTTGGCCCCATTCTTGGACGCCGCCCGGCGCCGTTCGTGGACCTGCTAGAAGCTACGCATGCAGGCAGGCAAGGTCAACCATGGTTTCGCTTGCCTGAGTGTCTTTTGCGGGCGATTCGCGGCGAGCGGCGCCTTCGGCTACATGATCTTGACCGCAAAGGGAATCACCACGGTGCCAAAGGTCTCGCCGCTCGCGGCATCCACGAGGTCGAGGCGCCGAATCAGCGCCAGTCGCTGTGCGCAACCCGGTTGCGGCCCAACCATTGCCACACGAGCCAGCCGTAGGAGCGGGCGGGGATGCGGCGCGCCTCGAAGAACGGCGTCAGCGCGCGGTTGAGGCGGCGCAGGTTGTAGAGCGGCACACCGGGAAAGTAATGGTGCTCGAGGTGGTAGGCCGAGCCGAAAAAGGCCCAGTCCCAGAAGAGCGAGCGGCGCATGCGCGTGCCCCAGCGCGCCGGATCCGATGCGTTGACGTCGTAGTGCTGGCCAAGGCGGTTGAGCGCAAACGCGAGTGGAAAGCCGAAGAGGTAGGGGATGAAGTAGGTTCTCGCCGCGGCGAAGGCGCCCAGCGACGACCAGAGGGCGGCGGCGACCAGGGCGTGGACCAGGACGGCCGTCAGCCGCTCGCGGCGGATGCGCCCACGCAACGCGGGCTCGTAGCTGGCCGTCGCATGCGCCGCGGCGCGGAAGTAGATGGGGATCAGCGCCGGCGTGAAGTACAGGGCCTTGAACCACCGCGCGTTGCGCTTGGGCGAGAGGTTGTGGCGCTTGGGGTCCTGGTCGGCGGAGCCCAATTCGGCGTGGTGATCCAGGTGCCAACGCGTGAACTGGCTTTGGGAAATGCCCGACGGCACCGAATAGAGCCACCCGAGCGCCCGCTTGAGCCCCTCCCGATCGCCAGGCACGGCGGTGCCATGGACCACTTCGTGCAGCAGGACCGTGAAGTTGAACAGCGTGAGGCCTTGAAGGAGGGCGAGCGGCAGCCAGACGGCCGGGTGGGACACGGCGGCCAATCCCCAGGAGCACAGACCGAGCTGGGTGAGAAGACCGAGGAGGATCAGCGCGTGCTTCCAAGGCCGCAGGTGCTGGAGGCGTTCGAGGGCCTCTTTCGGGACCGCGGCGGCGAGCTCCTCGCGGAGCGCTGCCGTGTGTGCCGCCCAATACCCCGCCCTGCCCTGCGCCATCGACACCTCCGCACCCAACGCCGGAACTCTAGCAGATGCGCAGGCTATGGACGCTCGGCGCGGAGCGACTGCGCCAGCTTCTGCAACCCTTGCGCGACGGAAACCTTTGGCGCATAGCCCAGATCGCGGCGCGCGGCCGAAATGTCGTACCAGTGCGCCGTCGCCAGCTGGCGCGCCAGGAACCGCGTCATCATCGGCTCATCCTGGCGGCGCAGCAGGGTCCAGACCAGCTCCAGCAGCGCCCCGGCGAGCCACGCCATGCCCGGTGCCAGCGAACGCTCGCAGGGCGGCAGACCCGCGGCCGCCAACATGCCGTTGATCAGCTGCTTTTGCGGCATCGGCTCGCCCTGGGTGATGAAGTACGCGCGTCCGGCACACGGCGCGCCCGGCCGCAGGCGATCCAGCGCGTCGAGGTGCGCCGCGGCGGCGTTGTCGATATAGATGGAATCAATCAGCTTCTCCCCGCCACCCACCAACCGCAGCCTGCCCGCGCGGGCGCGCGCCAGCACGCGGGCCGTCAGCTGCGTGTCGCCCGGCCCCCAGATGAGGTGCGGCCGCAGCGCCACGGTCGCCAGGTCCGCGTCGTTGGCCGCCAGCACGTGCGCCTCCGCCAGGGCCTTGGTGCGCGGATAGGGCGCGGAGAAATGCGTGGCGACAGGCGTACTTTCGTCGAGGTTCTCCACATCGCCGCCGGCGTGCACCACCGATGGCGTCGAGGTGTAGACCAGCTTGCCGATGCCCAGCGTCCGGCACGCGGCAATCACGTTGTCAGTCGCCTGCACGTTGGCTGCGTGGAAGCTCGCTTCGGAGCCCCAAACGCCAGCCTTTGCCGCCACATGCAGCACGGCGTCGGCGCCCCGCAGCGCCTCCAGGCACGCGCGCGCATCGCTCAGGTCCGCGCGCACGACGTCGACGCCCAGCGCGCGCAAGGCCGGCACATCGCTGCGCTGCACGCTGCGCACCTGCTCGCCGCGCGCCAGGAGCTGGCGGACAATCGCCCCGCCCAGGAATCCGCCGCCGCCGGTCACGACAATCATCCGGACTCCCTAGCC
>CAIXAA010000370.1 GCA_903917305.1 uncultured Myxococcales bacterium
AACCTGTTCGACCGCATCTACCTGTATTACCGCTTGAAGCACACGATCCAGTTCGCGGAGGACGTGCCGCTGACCGCGGAGATCGCGGCGGCGACCAAGCCCGAATCCGTGCAGCGGCAGATGGGTCTGGCGGAACTGGCGTTCTTCCGGCCGATTCCCGGCGTGCGCACCGGTGCGTGGCGCAGCACGGGCGAAGCCCTGCAGGACGTGCGCCAGGGCGCCACCATCAGCCCGAGCCTGACGACGCTGGGACGCATGAGCGCCGGCTACATGGCCCAGGATCCCGTGGAGTTCAACGCGGCGCTCGCCGACCTGCGCGGCCAGCTCGGCAAGTCGCGCGCCGAAGACATGGCCCAGGCATCGGCCGAGCTGGTCTTCAACCGCGCCCAGCCGTTCTACGCCGGCATGGTCATCTACGTGTTCGCGCTGCTGCTGCTGTTCGTCGGCTTTGTCTACAAGCCCGCGCTTTTGCAGCGGACCGCGTACTTCCTGCTGCTCGTCGGCCTGACGGTGCACACGGCGGGGCTGGTGTCGCGCATCGTGCTGCAGGGCCGGCCGCCAGTGACGAACCTCTATTCTTCCGCGGTGTTCGTGGGCTGGGGCGCGGTCGTGCTGGGCGCCATCCTGGAGCGCTTGTACCGCAACGGCTTCGGCACCGCGGTCGCCACCGCGTCGGGCTTCGCCTCGCTCATCGTCGCGCACCACCTCGCCGGCGACGGCGACACGATGGAGATGATGCGCGCCGTGCTCGACTCGAACTTCTGGCTCGCGACGCACGTCGTCACGATTACCATTGGTTACAGCGGCACGTTCCTTGCCGGCGCCATCGCCATCGGCTACGCCGTGCGCCGCCACTTCCTGCACGCGCCCGATGCGGCCAAGACAAAGTCCCTGGTTTCGATGACCTACGGCATCGTCTGCTTCGCCCTGCTGTTCAGTTTTGTCGGCACCGTGCTCGGCGGCATCTGGGCGGACCAGTCCTGGGGCCGCTTCTGGGGCTGGGATCCCAAGGAAAACGGCGCCTTGCTCATCGTGCTGTGGAACGCCATCATCCTGCACGCGCGCTGGGGCGGCTACGCACGCGAGCGGGGCATCATGGCGATGGCCATCTTCGGCAACGTCATCACCGCCTGTTCCTGGTTTGGCGTCAACATGTTGGGCGTGGGCTTGCACTCCTACGGCTTCATGGACGAGGCGTTCTGGGCATTGACAGGCTTCTGTGCCTTGCAGATGGTGCTGATCGTGGCGTGCCTGGTGCCGCCGCGCTTCTGGAAGTCGACGCCGCACCTGCCGCGCACGGCCAAAGCCTAGCTTTCGCAGACAGACCGAGGGCGCATGAACGGGGACTTGCTGCACAAACAACGTGCGCCAAAGCCCAAGGTTGCGCAGCCCCAGGAGGCGCTGGCCGCGCCGGTCCTGCCGGTGCGCCCGAGCCAGCAGCAAGCACCGCACGAGGTCGACCGCGCCAAGGGCGGTGACGCCAAGGGTGCGCAAGGCAAGGAACAGAAAGACGAAAAGTCGGGCAGGCCGGGGCAGCCGAAGGCGCAGAAGCCGGAGGCGCAGCGGGAGCGTGCGCCGGGCGCCAAGGTGCGCTTTTTCGAGGCGCGTCCAGGCGGCCGCGCCGATGTCCTGCCCCGCACGCAGCAACGCCAGGGCGTGCAACCCAGCGCGGGCAGTGGCGATCTGTGGCGCGCGTGGGTCGAGAACGCGTATGCGGCGTGGAAGGGCCGAGCCCAAGGCCCTGAACGGCAAGGGCACGCCAGCGAAGTGCTGTCGGCCCTGACCGGGCAGACCTGCACCGCGTACCCAACGTCGGGAGCGTCCGAAGGGCTGTGGCTGACGCTTGCGGCCGCAGCCGCGCGGTTGCAGCCTATCGCGGCGCTGTCGCATGGCGGCGACGACGACCCCGAGCGGCCGAAAGGCAAGCGTTGGCAATGGCATGCCGTGACAGCGCTGCGGTCGGAGGGCTCGGAGCGCACGGTGGAGGTCGAGGGTGCGGCACCCGGATCGCCGAGCGAAGTCCTTGCTTGGCCTGTGTTCCTGGCGCAATTTGATGAGGTCGTGGTCGCCGAATGAGCGGGGTCGGGTTGCAAATGGACACGCCCGGGGGCAACGTGGTAGGCATCGCGGGCACCAAGCCTAACAAGGGACCGGCCATGATCACGACCTTCAAGGTCTCGTTGTTGTTGATTTTATTGGCTGGTTGCGGCACGAGCGCGGTATCGACCGGCGCGACCAGCGGCCCGGCCGACACCAAGGCGGACGCCGTTGCTTCCCCGCCAGATGTGGCGCTGGCCACCGACGCGCCGACGCGCAGCCCGGCGTGCGGCAAGTTCGATGACGGAGTGTACGGCCAGAAGCACCCGTGGAGCGGTTTCGTGCAGGACGGCAAGACGTACACCTGCAACGAGTGCCGCGGCGGCTATCCCGGCGACCAGGGGACGTGGCGCCTCATCGACTTCGCGACGGAGAACCCCTCGACTTCGCTGGGTGACTTCCGCGAGACGCTCACCTTCGACGGCAACACCTGGCACGACCATCTGGCCGGCGACGATCTCGGCAAGCAGGTCGACGCCACGGTCGACGGCTGGTTCTGGTGCGCCGACACCAGCGAACTGACGAGCGGAAACGCGGTGTTCATCGCCGATTCCGTCAAGCCCGAAGGCGCCTTCGGCTGGCAGAGCGGCATGGTCTTCTCCGGCGATATCAAGAGCAACGGCGCGAACTTGCGTGCTCTTGGCCTGTTCACGGGATTCGAGGGCGGCAAGCACGACGAGTGGCTCTACTGCCGCGTCGGCAGCACCATCAGCGGCGTGCCCTGTTCCGATCCGTTCCAGAAGTAGGGGGCGCGATGCGCACGGTGCTGTTCCTTTCCATCGTGCTTGCCGCCGTCCTGCCACGTCCTGCCAGCGCCGAAGACAGCCTCGACGCCGTGATCGCCCGGACCATCCACGTCTACGGCGGCGAAGCAGCGCTGCGACAGGTGGTCGCACTGCGGCAAACTGGGCAGATTACTTCGCGAATGCGTGGCGGCGTCGGCGACACCGTGCGCGAGTTCGAGAGGCCCGACAAGCTGCGCGTCGTGACCCGCTACGGCACGGACACCGAGTCGCGCATCGTCGATGGCAAAAGCGGCTGGCGCCAAGGGCAGTTCGTGGCGGGCGCGCCGCTGGACGCGATGGTGCTGCAGGCGGCGCG
>CAIXAA010000371.1 GCA_903917305.1 uncultured Myxococcales bacterium
CACCACATTCTCCAACTCCGTCCGCTCCCTCGGATCGCGAGTTGTCAGGCCCAACGCAGCGTCGTAGTGCCCGTCGCAATCGGTCAGCAGCAGAAACTGCCCGTGCTCGCCGATGGCCTGGACGATCCCGGCGGCCATCAGGCGGGCGAGCTGACCGCGCGGGATGGTGACGGTGAAACGCTGGAGCTTGCGGGCCAGCGGGCCGGGGCGCTCGCTGGCCCGCAAGGCGACGGCCCAGCGCTTCGCCTCGTCGGTGTAGGGGGTGATCACCACCACCTGTTCGTTGTCGATCAGGTGGAAATCGGCGGCCACCGCGCGGAAGGGGAACGCGTCGGGACGGCTGGTGGTGGCGAGTCTTTCCCAGGCCTTTGCCACGTCGTAGGGATCGCCGCCGTCGAGCGTCTTCTTCTTCAGGCTGGCGCCGTAGAGCCGGCGGAAATAGGCGGACAGCACGTCGGGGCGGAGCGCTTCCTCCCAGGAGCGGGTGGCCATCAACTCCTTCGTGATGTCGCGGCGGCGGTTGAGGTCGGACAGACTGTTGCGCCGCTCCGTGTCGAAGACGACGACGCGGCCGAACCCGTCGAGACGGCCTTCGCGGTTGCAGCGGCCGGCGCTCTGGGCGATCGAATCGAGGCCGGCCATCGCCCGCAGCACAAGGGGGAAGTCCAGATCCACGCCAGCCTCCACCAACTGGGTGCTCACGACGCGGCAGGGAAGCTTCGCGTCCAGAGCGTCCCGGATTGCGGCCAGCACGGTGGAGCGGTGTTCGGCGCACATGGCGGCGGACAGGTGGTGCACCCCCTCCACCTTGCGCTCCTTCAGCATGCGGTGGAGGTCGGCGGCATGGCCGCGCGTGTCGAGCACGCAGAGAACCTGCTTGTTGCCCCCGTCGGCCAGGAGGTCGGCCAGCGCCTCGTCATCGAGTCGGCCGGCGTGCTCTACCCGCACGCGCTCCATCGCCCTGTGCAGGGCCAGCGCGTCGGCTTCCGGCATGATCGGGCGGATGCCCTCCAGACCGAAGGGCAACGGCTGGTCCTTGCCCAGCGCCGGCTGGGTGGCGGTGCTCAGCAGCACGGTGCAGCCGTAGTCGCGCGCCAGCGCTTCCAGCAGGGCGAGGCAGGGGCGCAGATGGGGCAGGGGAAGAAGCTGCGCCTCGTCCAGCACGATGACTGAACCGGCGACGTTGCGCAGCTTGCGGCAGCGCGAGGGGCGGGCGGCGTAGAAGGATTCGAAGAGCTGCACGGCGGTGGTGACCGTCACCGGGGAATCCCAGTTCTCCGACGCCAGCTTGTGCCGGTCGGGGCCGATGCCCTCCTCGTCCCCGTCCTTGAAGCCGCCGGGCGGACTGTAGGCGGAGTGATGCTCCAGCACGGCGCCGGGCAGGTCGGCGAAGGCGGCGTGGCGGAAGACCTCGGCGGTCTGCTCGATGATCGACAGGTAGGGAATCACATAGATGACGCGGCGCAGGCCGTGGCGCAGCGCGTGCTCCAGCGCGAAGGACAGGGACGACAGGGTCTTGCCGCCGCCCGTGGGCACGGCCAGCGAGAACAGGCCGGGCGGC
>CAIXAA010000372.1 GCA_903917305.1 uncultured Myxococcales bacterium
GCCCGCGCCCTCAGCCAGCCGGGCCTGCGCCGAGCGTGCCAACTCGTCATCCAGCAGAGACAGGGCCTTGGCCAGCGCGGCGTCATCTTCCGTCAGCCAGGGCAGCAGCGTGGCGCGGAGGATGCGGTTCTTCAAATCGCGGCCGGTATCCCCATCCGCTGGCCGCAGCTCCGGCACCACCAAAGTGGGCCGCTCCGCCGCCACCAGCAGGCGCACGGCCATGTGTCGGAGCGGACGCTCGGGGGACTCCAGCGCGGCTTTCCAGACCTCCATGGTCGCGCGCATCTGCCCGGCGGCCGCCAACGCCCAGAGCGCCGCGACTTGACGCGGCAAGTCACCGGTCCCACCGCGCACCGGACTGAACAGCAGCAGCTTGTCGACCGCATCGCGCGCGCTCGGCTCCTCACCGGAACGGCCCGCCAGCGTCCCCAGCGCCACCAGGGCATAGGGCGTCGCGTCGCGGCGGCTCGCCACCAGCACGTCGCTCAGTCGTGCCAGCGCCGGATTCGGCCCGGCCAGCTTGCCGAGCGCCAGTAGTGCCAGCATCTCGCCGCGGCGAATGAACTCGTCGAGCGGTCGTTCCACGCCAGGCACCGGCGGCAGTTGCACCAGCGCGGCCAACTGCGCGTTGCGCACCTCCTCATCCGGATCCATGCCGCCGTTCACGTGCACGTCGTGGCCATCCATCACCGCCACAATCAGCTTCGTCGCCTCCTCGGAGCCCGACGCGCCGAGCAGCAGCGTCACATCGCGGCGCAAGGCAGGATTCGGCGCGGCCAGCAGCTGCTGGGCAGTTGCCAGTGGGATGCTCCGATGCAGCTCCGCCAGCTGGCGCAGCGCCTTGACCTGCAGCGCCAGATCGCCGCTGGACAGCGAATCGCCGACGCCGGAGGCCATCGGCTCGGGGCCGGAATGGCCCAGGGCATGTTCCAGCGGCAGGGTGCGCAGCCACAGGTCGTAGCCATTCATCCGCAGGCGCTCGACCAGCTCACGCCGGGCGTGCTGCGGCACGATCGTGTCGAGCCACCGCACCAGCTCGCCCAGGCGCCCCGCCCCCAGCGCCACGGCCAGCAGGCGTTGCCCGGCCGCGTCGATCTCATCGCTGTCCGTCGCCCGCGCCACGATGTCGCGCAGTGCCTTGTCCTCGTCGTCCACCGCGCCGGCGAGGCGAAAGAGCGTCGCCAGCCGACCGGCCGCCCGCGTGTCGCGGGTATTCTGCTGTGCCGATTGGCGGAACAGCGCAGTCGCCCCGGCATTGTCACCCAGCCGCAGGTGCAGGTCGCCCAGGCGCATCAGCACCGACGTCTGCGGCGTCTCGTCGCCCGTCAGCAGCAGCCCTTCCAGCCGCTTGGCCGTCGCCGGCTCGCCGTGCGCCAGCGCCATCTCCACGGCTTGCGCGACCAACGGCGTCGCCGCGTCGCGATCGCGCTTCGCCAGCTGCTCCACCGCGGGCAGCGCGTCGCTGAGCTTGCCGCGGTTCAGCAGCCCGGTCGCCACCGCCAGCGCGATTTCATCGTCATCGGTATAGGCCAAGCGCCCGTGTTCCGCGGTCTTTTGCCAGTCCGCGTCGCTCAAGGCATCGCGGCCATCGTCGAGCTGCGTCTGCAGATCCAGCCACAGCAGCACCTCGGCACGCGTCGCCTTGCCGGTGTCGATCTTCGCCCGCAGCCCGGCCGCCGTCTCGGCGAGCTGTGACGTCCGCCGCAGCAGCGCCGACAGCGAAAGGCGCGCTTCCACCGCCCGCTGGCGATCCGCCAGATCCGGCGCATCCGGCAAGTGGGTCAGCTCCAGCCAGTGGCCAATCGCGTCTTGCGGATGGCCCTCGCGCTCGTCCAGCAGCGCCAGCAGCCGCGTGGCGCGCGGATCGCCCGGCCGCTTGGCGCTCAGCGTTTGCACGAGCTTGCGTGCCGCGACAAAACGGTTGTGGTTCATCAGGATCGCTGCCGACTTGGTCAGGCCCGCCCACTCGTCCGCAGGCGGTTTTTGCAGACGCGCCAGGAGAGCGAGGACCGGTTCGTCGGAGCGATTCGTCTGGCCATCTGCGCGCGACAGCAGCCATTCGGCGTAAGCCTCGATGTACTGCGGCTCGCGGGGCGCAGCCGTCAGCAGCTGTTCGTACAGCGCCTCCACGCGCTTGGGCGCATCGCCGATCCGCTGCTCGCGGTCGATCAGCGCCTCCAGCAGCACGTCGTGCTTGGGATGCTTGCGCGCCAGCTCGTCGATGAGGTTGCGCGCCGCCTCGATGTCCCGCGCGGCGATGTGCGCATCCAGCACGCTCAGCCACGGCATCGGGTCCGCGGGCGCCAGCCGCACCACTTCCGCGACGATCTTCGCCAGCTCCTCGCGCCGTCCCAGCCGCACCAGCAGCGCCTGATACGCCGCCTGGA
>CAIXAA010000373.1 GCA_903917305.1 uncultured Myxococcales bacterium
AAGCCGGCGGCACGACGGGGGAGTGGACGGACGCCCTGCTCGAAGTCACCGGCCCGCGCCATGCCGCGCCGCTGGGCGTGGAGGGCAGCCTCTATGCCGCGGCGCCGACGCGCGCGACGCCGCGGCAGCGACCGCTGCGCGTGCTGCTGGGCAAGGCGGGATTGGATGGGCATATCAATGCTTTGCGCTTGCTGGCGGTGGCGCTGCGCCAGGCCGGTGCCGAGGTCGTCTACCTGGGGCCGGGCCAATCGCCCGCGGGCGTGGCGAGTGCCGCCATCGCGGAAGATGTCGACGTCATTGGACTTTCCAGCCTGTCGGGCAGCCACTTGTGGTTCGCGCGGGCGCTGCAGGGCGAGCTGGCCCAGCGCGGCGGCAGCGGCATTCCGGTGGTCTTGGGGGGCATCGTCCCGCAAGCTGACCGCGCCGCGCTTGCGGAACTGGGCGTGGCGCGCGTGTTCGGCCCGGAGGACGGCGCCATCGCCACCCTCATCGCCGAGATCGAGCGCCTCGCGGATCAGCCCAGGTAGCGCGCCAGCTTGGCGCTGATGTCCGGCCACTCCTGTCCCAGATGCATCTGCGCCATCGGGTACAACATGCCTTCTTCCTTGGCATTGTGCTGCCCGATCACCATCAGCAGCGTGTCACCGTGGTCCAGCACGTCCTGCCATGCACCGCCGCGCGCCGCCTGGGCCATCTGGTCGAGAAGTCCGCGCATCTGCACGTGTTCCATGCGCATCACCGTCGTCGGGCCGTGCGTCATGCCGGTCGCCGCCTCGAAGGCCGGAAACAGCACTTCCTCTTCCATCGCCAAGTGGTTGCGCAGCGCGGCGTCGAAGTGGGCAAAGGCGGCCTGGGCGGCAGCTGGATCGCTGTCGGCGGCGCGCTCCACCGCTGCCCAATCGAGGTCGCAGGCGCGGTGGTCTGCCGCAAAGAAGGAGACGAGACCGGCATCCGGGGCTACACCGGCGTGGGGGACAGCGTTCATGGGACCTCCAGTGCGCGGTTCAGGGGTTGTCAGAGGCTCGGGCGGCGCACGCTTGACATGTTATCGCGTGATAACTGAGGATGCAAGCCATGGCAGATCACCAGCCCACCGACCGGCGGCAGCAACAGATCGTGAGCGCGATGCTCGACTTGCTGGCCGAGCGGCCGGTCGAGGCGATCACCACGCGCCAGATCGCCGAGGCCGTGGGGCTCACGCAGCCGGCGCTGTTCCGGCATTTCCGCTCGCGTGACGAGATCTTGCAGGCGGTGCTGACGCAGACGCGCGGCCAGATCGGCGCGCTGGCGCAAGACGTCCTGTCGCAGCCGGGCGGCGCGCTGCAGCGCCTGGGCGCGCTGACCCAGGGCCTCCTGCAGCACGTCGAGCAGCACCCGGGCCTGCCGCGTTTGCTGTTTCGCGACGTGGCGTTGGACGAGGCGGCGCTGACGCACCGGCCGATCGAGAGCCTCAACTCCACGCTGCGCGCGCTGGTGGCGGAGCTGGTGCGCGCCGGGCAGCGCGAAGGCACCGTGCGCGCCGACGTGGACGCGGCGGTGGCAGCGCGGCTGTTCGTGGCGCTGGTGCAAGGCAGCGTGCTGCAATGGCAATTGCTGAACCGCTCCCACGCGTTGGGTGCGCAGGCCGAGACGCTGCTGCGCTTCTGGCTGGCAGGGCTGGCCGCCGGCGAGCCGCGCGCGCAGGCGCAGGTGCCGCCGCCCGAACCGCCGCTGCCGGCGCTGCATGTGCTCGATGTGCGGCCGATCCTCCAGGGCGGCGTCGATCCGCTGGACGCGATCCTGGCGGCGCTGGCGCGGCTGCCCGCCGATGGAATGCTCAAGATCCACGCGCCGTTCCGGCCGGCGCCGCTGCTGGTGCTGCTGGCCGGCAAGGGGCTGCGCACCGAGGCGCGGCTGGCGCAGCCGGGCGTGTGGGAGGTCGAGGTCCTGGCGCAGGACGCGCCGCAGCCGGTGGATCTCCGTGATTTCGAAGCGCCTTTGCCGCTCGAACAGGTGCTGCTGGCGACGGCGCGGCTGGCCCCGGGTGCGGCGCAGTTGTTCCGCGTGCCGCGCGTGCCGAACCTGCTGCTGCCGCACCTGCAGGAGCGCGGCCTGGACCACGTCATCGTGGAAGAGCTGGATGGTTCAGCGCTTTTGCACGTCAGGAGGCCCCCATGATGCCCGGCCAGCAAGGTCTGCGCCTCGACCAGGCGCCGCCGCTCGCGGTGCCGCTGACCTTCTTCCTGACCGTGCCCGTGGCGATGGTGGCCGGCGGGGGTACGCTGTTGTTTCAAGGGGATGCAGCGCTTGTGACGCCGTGGTCTCCGGCGACGATCGCCCTGGCGCACCTCGGCACGCTCGGCGTGCTGGCGATGGCGATGTGCGGCGCGCTGTACCAGATGATTCCGGTGGTTGCCGGCGCTCCGGTGCCGGCCGTGCGCCTGGGCCACGCCGTGCACGCGCTGCTGGTCCTGGGCGGCGCGCTGCTGACGGCGGGCCTGCTGCTGGCCGGTCCGCCGCTGCTGTTTTCGTTGGCGCTGGGCCTGCTTGGCGCGGCGCTCCTGCTGTTTCTCGTGCCGGTGACCTGGGCGATCTGGCGCGCCCCGACGCGCTCGCCGACGACGGGTGGGATGCGCCTGGCGCTCGCGAGCCTGACCGCGGTGGCCATCCTGGGCGTGGTCCTCGCGCAGCAGTACGCCGCCGTCGACTTCTCCGCGCAGCGGCCGCTGCTGCTGCAAGTGCATTTGACGCTTGGTCTTTTGGGCTGGGTCGGCGGCCTCATCACGGCGGTGTCCTGGCAGGTCGTGCCGATGTTCTACCTGGCGCAGCCGGTGCCGCAGCCGCGCGCACGGGCGGTGCTGTGGCTGCTGGGGGTCGGGCTGGCGCTGACGCTGGTCGGGCTGTTCGCCGGGCCGTCGCTGCCCATGGCGCCGGCGGCGCTGCTGGCCCTGTGCGCGCTGCCCGCCGCCCTCGCCGTCTGGGGGCTGGGTCCCTACCTGCTGCTGCAGAGCCTGCGTGCCCGCCGCCGGCCGCGGGCGGAGGCGAGCCTGCGTGCATGGCAAGTGGCGACCTTTCTTGCGCCCTTTGTCGCGCTGACCGCGGCGCTGGCGGCGTGGGGCGAAGATGGCCGCTGGAACCTCGCCTTCGGCTGGCTCGCCATCTGGGGCTGGGCCGGCCTGACCGTCCATGGCATGTTGACGCGCATCATCCCGTTTCTGCTTTGGTTTCATCGATTCTCGCGCCTGGTCGGCCTCGCGCCCGTGCCGCCGATGAACCGTTTGCTGCCGGAGCGCACTGCGCGCATCAGCCTTGGCCTGCACCTCGCCACGCTGCTGCTGGGTCTTGCCGCGATTGCCAGTGGTTGGAGCTGGCTGGCGCGCGGCACGGGCGTCCTGCTGCTGGCCACCGGGATTGCGCTCGGCACCGGGCTGTGGCGCGCCGTGCAGCACCGCACGCCGCAAGTGGCGGGGCAGACACCGGCTTGAGCCTTGCCGGAGGTCTTGCTTTCTGGCCTGAGGACCCTAAGCTGCAAGGCTGGCGCGACTTCCGCGCCCCCGCAGCGCCTTGGTCGCTGCTTTGGACCGATCGCATGCGCCCATTGCTGTGCGCCCCGGGCGTCGTTCTCTGCGCCTTGCTCCTCGCCCTGGCCGGCTGCGGCGAGGATGCGCTGCAGACCACCGCCACCGATGTCGCCTTGCCGGACGTGCATGCCGACGTGGCGCCGGATGTGCCCGCCGCTGCCGACACGCCGGCAGCCGATCAGACCCAACCGCTGACCGATACGCTGGTTGGCGACGCAGCGGACGCGGTGGTGGATGCCTTGCCGGACAGCGAGGATCTCGTTGTTGCGGATGTCCAGGACGGCTCGGTTCCCGACGTGGCGATCGATGTCGCGGAGACTGCGGCCAATCAGGCGCCGACCATCCAGATCACCGCGCCCAAGACCGGCGATGTGCTGACCAAGGGCATTACCGCGCACTTCGAGGCCAAGGTCGCCGATCCGGACGACGCGCCCGAGACGCTCGTGGTCGTGTGGACGACGAACCTGGCCACGGCGCCGCTGGCGTTTGCCAAGGCAAATGCCCAAGGAATCTCCGCCTTTGACACGGGCGCCTTGCCGGCCGGCGTGCAGACGCTGACGGCGCAGGTCTCCGACCCGAGCGGCGCCAAGGCCAAGGACCAGCTGATGATGCTGGTCAACAGCGCGCCCGGTGCGCCGGTCATCGCCATCACGCCGCCCAATCCGATCGCGACCGATGCGCTGGTCGCGCAGATCGCGGTGCCGGCCACCGACGCCGATCGCGCGCCGGGCGAGCTGACGTACA
>CAIXAA010000374.1 GCA_903917305.1 uncultured Myxococcales bacterium
GAGCGGCACGCAGACCTACACGGCGTTCACCGACATCATCGACCTCGACTGCGTTGGCCCTGTGACCAGCGCGGACTGCGATGGCGCGGTGGCGGCGGTCGGCGCGGCCAAGGCAGCGGCGGCGGCAGCGGGCGGCGGCACGGCAGGACAGGCGGCGGCGATCGCGGCGCTCAAGGCCGACCCGGGCGTGGACACGGCAGGTCCGGCAGCGGGCGGTGGCGCCGGCGCGTGGGTGCGCTTCAAGACCGGCCTGCTTGGCGCCGTCAACCTGGGCGTCGATGGCACCCGCGGTGGCGAAGGCGGTGACGCAGCGAATCCCGCAGCAGAAGGCGATCTGGCGCTGGCGACGGTCCAGGTGCAGTCCAAGAACTCGCTGCTCCTCGATCCGTTCGCGGCCACGCTGGGAGCCGACGAGGTCGCCGCCACGGCCTCGATGATGAACAACCTCCAGTGCCCGGCCTACACCGTCGACGCCCCGAAGAACGGCGACGCGAACATGAGCTATTACCGCAACATGTACAGCTACGGCGTCATCGCGATGGCCAGCCACGGCGACGCGTACTTCGGCGACCTGCCGGCGGACGTGCAGGCCGGCTACGGCTGGAAGCACCAAGGTTCCCAGGAAGTCGTCTGGACCGGTCACAAGATCACGTGCAGCTACTTCGGCAGCACCGGCGCGCCGCAGACGACGTGCAGCGAGACCAAGGCCTGCGGCCCCGAGTCCGAGTGCTTCATCAACGCCGCGGGCGGCAACGGCGTCTGCGTCGACCACCTGACCGCGGACCTGCGCCGCGGCCGCGTCGTGTTCGGCAGCGACGGCACCTACGGCATCACGCCGTCGTTCATCCGCCGCCACGCGGAGGAGCCGTACCCGCGCAGCATGGTCTACCTCGGCGCGTGCCGCAGCATGTGGAACGGCACGATGGCCAGCGAGCTGTTCGCCGCCGGCAGCGCCGCCATTGCCGGCTTCAACGGCTACGTCGCCAATGATTTCGCGACGAAGTGGGGCACGTCGTTCTTCTCGAACCTCATCTCGCAAAAGCAGCTGTCGGGCGTCGCCTACGTGCAGATCGAGGACACGGCCAACCCTGGGACTTTCTTCACGATGGTCGGCGCGCACAACCTCGACGCCTCCTACAGCGACATCATCAATACCAGCTGGGAGACCGGCAACACGCAGGGCTGGATCAAGACGGGCGACGGCCGCGTGATCTCCAAGCTCGGCGCGTCGATGCCGGTGGCCGGCAAGTTCATGGGCATCGTGTCCACGGGCCTTGGCTACACGACGCAGAACGGCGAATTGAAGCAGAAATTCTGCATCCCCGCCGGCAAGACCACGTACTCGTTCTGGTGGAAGTTCTACAGCGAAGAGTTCAAGGAGTACTGCGGCTCGCAGTTCCAGGACGAGTTCTTTTGCCGCCTGGAAGGCAAGGTCGGCCAGAAGACGGTCATCGACGCGAAGGTGGACGATCTGTGCGACGGCGGCAAGCTCCAGACATCGCTCAAGATTGGCCTGACCCACGCCGATGTCGGCTTTGACCAGGGCGATGTGTGGATGACGCCGTGGATCAACTCGACCGCGGACATCACGCCGTTTGCCGGCAATGGCAACGTGACGCTGCGCATGTTCACGACCGACGTGGGCGACTCGATCTACGACACGGCAGTCTTGCTCGACAAAGTCGAGATCCAGTAGGCAAGTGCGCTCGGCGAGGTCGAGATCCCGGAAGCCGCGGGCTCGACCAGGCTGATATCCAATCGAATCTAGAGAGCTTTTGCCAGCGCCGCGACGACCGTGTCGACGTCCGCGAGCGTCATGTGGTGGTGCAGCGGCATGCGCAGGAGGCGCTGCGCATACGCTTCCGTGACAGGCAGATCCTCGGCCTTGTAGCCCATCTTCTGGCCCATCTTGGAGCTGTGCAGCGGCACGTAGTGGATCGTCGCGCCGATGCCCTGCCCCGTCAGCGTCGTGCGCACGTGGTCGGCAATGGCCACGCTCGGGAACAGCATGAACACCGCGTGATGGTTCGGCGTCTGGTTCGCGGTCGTGCGCGGCAGGGCAATCAGCCCGCGCTCGTGCAGCGGACGCAGCCCCTGCTCGTAGCGCGCCGCCAGCGCCGCACGCTCGGTCGTGTTCTGGTCGAGCGCCTCTAGTTGCGCCATGAGAAACGCGGCTTGCAGCTCGCTCGGGTAGAAGCTCGAACCCAATTCCACCCACGAGTACTTGTCGACGAGGCCCTTGAGGAAGCGACCGCGATCCGTGCCGCGCTCCCAGATGTCCTCCGCGCGATCGAACAGGCCGGGATCGTTGATGAACAGTGCGCCGCCCAAGCCGCAGTGCAGGTTCTTGGTCTCGTGGAAGGACAACGCCGCCAGCGGCGCCAACGTGCCCAGCGGCTTGCCGTCCAGCGCCGCGCCCAGCCCTTGGGCGGCGTCCTCGATGACGACAAAGCCATGCTTCTTGCCCAGTTCGAGCAGTGCCGGCACGTCGGCCGCCCAGCCCGCGTAGTGGACGGGCACCACGGCGCGCGTCTTCGGGGTCAGGCGCCGCGCCACGTCCGCGACGTCGATGTTCATGGTTTGCGGGTCGATCTCGCAAAAGACCAGCTTCGCGCCCGCGCGCAGGAACGCCGACGCCGTCGTCACGAAGGTGTAGGACGGGACGATGACCTCGTCGCCCGGCTGCAGGTCGAGCAGCAGCGCGGACATCTCCAGCGCCGCCGTGCAGCTGTGCGTCAGCAGGACGTGGGGCACGCCGAAGCGCTCCTCCAGGAACCGCTCGACGCGCTTGGTGAACGGCCCGTTGCCGGCGAAGTGCGACCCGTTGCAGACCTGGGTGAGGTACTCGATCTCGCGGCCGGTCATGAAGGGTTCATTGAAGCGGATGGCCATGATCTTCCTCTCAACGCTTGCCGTAGAGGCGCTCGTAGTAATCGCGGTACTCCTGGTTGAGCACCGCCTGCCACCAGGCTTCGTTTGCGATGTACCAGTCCATCGTCGCCTGCAAGCCGGCGTCGAACGCGTAGCGCGGCGCCCAGTCCAGCTGCGTGGCGGCCTTCTGGAAGTCCATGGCATAGCGCCAGTCGTGCCCGGGGCGGTCCTGGACGAAGCGCACGAGGTCGCGGTTGCCACACAGGCGGTCGGCGATGGCGTGGACGATGTCGATGTTGCGGCGCTCCGCGGCGCCGCCGAAGTTGTAGACCTCCCCGCTGCGGCCACGCTCGAGCGCCACGAGCACGCCGCGGCAGTGGTCCTCGACGTGGATCCAGTCGCGCACGTTGCCGCCGCTGCCGTAGACGGGAAGCGGCTTGCCGGAGCGCGCGTTGATGATCATCAGCGGAATCAGCTTCTCCGGGAACTGGTAGGGCCCGTAATTGTTGGAGCAACGCGTGATCACCGCGTCCAGCCCGAAGGTGTGGTGGTACGCCTGCACCAGCAGATCGGCGGACGCCTTGCTGGCGGAGTACGGGCTCGACGGCTGGATCGGCGTCTGCTCGGTGAACGCGCCGTCATCGCCAAGCGAGCCGTAGACCTCGTCGGTCGAGACCTGCAGCAGCCGGATGCCCTGGCGTTTGCGAACGATGTCAAGCAGGTGCGAAGTGCCCAGGATGTTGGTGCGCACGAAGGCGTCGGGTCCGAGGATGCTGCGATCGACGTGCGTCTCGGCGGCGAAGTTGACGACGGCACTGAACGTCTCGTTTTCCAGCGCCTTTTCCAACGCTGCGCGGTCGCCGATGTCGACGCGGCAGAAGCGCAGGCGAGGGTTGCTGGACACGTCCTCCAAGTTCGCGAGGTTGCCCGCATAGGTCAGCGCGTCGAGGTTGAGGATCGCGATGTCCGGGCGTTCGCGCAGGACGAGGTGGATGAAGTTCGCGCCGATGAATCCGCAGCCACCGACGACGACGATGTTTTGCATGAAGCTCCTAGGAAGGTCACGGGATCAGACGCAGGCTGAGTTGCCGCCGCGCGCTGCTGGGATCAACCGGTCACGGCCTCGTTCAGCACGCGCTGCAGGAATTCGCGGTACTCCGAGTGGGGCGCCGCGTTCACGCACGCCTGCAGGCCTTCCAGCGACAGGTAGCCCATGCGGTATGCCGCCTCTTCGGGCGAGCCGACGAACAGGCCCTGGCGCGTCTCCAGGCTGTGGACGAAGTTGGCCGCGTCCAGCAGGTTGCGCGGCGAGCCCGTGTCCAGCCAGGCGATGCCGCGGCCCATCGGCACGGCGCGCAAACGGCCTTGTTCCAGGTACATCCGGTTGAGCGTCGTGATCTCCAGCTCGCCGCGCGCCGACGGCTTCACTTGCCGCGCCATCGCCGCCGCACCGGGACCGTAGACGTAGAGGCCCGGCACCGCCCAATCGGAGCGCGGGGCCTTGGGCTTCTCCTCGAGGGACAGCACCTTGAAATCGCGATCGAACTCCACGACGCCGTACTGGTCCGGATCGGCGACGCGGTAGGCGAACACGGTCGCGCCGTCCTGGTTGGCGGCAATGGCCTGGCGCAGGAAGTCGAAGCGGCCGTAGATGAGGTTGTCGCCCAGCATCAGGAACGTGCTGTCATTGCCGATGAATTCCTCGCCGATGATGAGCGCCTCGGCGATGCCGCGCGGCTCCTGCTGGACGGCGTACTCGAGGCGGATGCCCCAGCTGCTGCCGTCGCCCAGAAGCGCCTGAAAGCGCGGAATGTCTTCGGGGGACGAGATGATCAGGATGTCGCGCAC
>CAIXAA010000375.1 GCA_903917305.1 uncultured Myxococcales bacterium
CCGAACCTGCAGACGCCGTTTGGCGACGCCGAGGGCGTCAGCGTGGCGAGCAACATCCGCACGGCGCTGAAGTTCTACAAGGAGCAATTCGGCTTCGTGACCTGGAACTTGGAGGATAGTCCGGCGTCGGCGGGCGGCCTGCTGCAGGGCAAGGCGCACTACGGCGACAGCTTCAACAACGCGTACTTCACGACGGACACGGTGAACGGAAAAGTCTTTGGCACCATGGTCTTTGGCGATGGAGACGGGCAGGAGTTCACGCCGCTGGCCAAATGCCTGGACATCACCGGCCACGAGATGGGGCACGCCCTGGTGTCGGCAACCGCGGATCTGGTCTACCACAACCAGTCCGGCGCGCTGAACGAGCACATCGCGGACGTCTTTGGCTGGCTCATGGATCCCGCCAATGACACGATCGCCGAGGACTGCATGGGTCCCGGCCACTTGCCGTTGCGCAACATGTGCGACCCGGCCAACGCCGACAGCCCGCAGCCGACCAAGATGAGCCAGTTCGTGAAGTTGCCGGATGATGACGACAACGATCACGGCGGCGTGCACGACAACTCCGGCATCCCGAACCGCGCGGCGTGCGTGGCGCGCAATGCGCTCGGCGCGGGCGGCGGCGCCAAGCTTGGCAAGGTCTGGTTCCAGGCGCTTTCCGCGCACTTGGGCGCCACGAGCACGTTCGACGACATGGTCGCCGGCACCGGCGCGGCGTGCGGCGAGGTCGGCCTCGACGCAGCGGATTGCGGCGCGATCTTCTCGGGTTGGGTTGAAGTCGGACTGGCCACGGCGTCCGGCGCGGGCGGCTGCCCGGCGCACGCCAAGGCCACGGACGGTGGCTGCGTGTGCGACGCCGGCTTCCAACCGGACGGCGGCCAGTGCGTCGCCCAAGCCTCGGTGAGCTGCCCGGCCAACGCCCATGCCGACAGCGGCGCCTGCTACTGCGACAGCGGCTACATGCAGGACGGGCAGGGCGCCTGCAAGCCGGAAGGCGGCATGTTCGGCGGCATCACCTGCCCGGCCAACAGCCACCTGGACGACCAGAACTGCGTGTGCGACGACTGCTTCCAGGGCGCGACCACCGGCGACGCCGCGGGCTGCAAGGCGGTGCCCGGCTGCCAGGTGTGCAACGACCCGGCGTCCATGTTCCAGGGCGGCAGCTGCCAGTGCATTCCAGGTGTTGCGCCAGACCCGGACACGAAGTTGTGCACCGCCGCCATCCCCGGCGACTGCGGCGCCGAGACGTTCGAAGGCCGCTGCGTCGGCAACACGCTCATCTACTGCGACGACACGACCGCGGGCCAGCCCAAGGAGGCCTCGGTCATCAACTGCACGGAACAGAAGGCGGTTTGCGGCTGGGACAAAGCGGGCGCCGGCTTTGATTGCGTGCCGCCCAACAGCAACTGTGGCAGCATCCCGGTCAACGGCGCTTGCGACGGCGCGACGGCAAAGTGGTGCCAGGACGGCGTCTTGCAGGACGTGGCGTGCGGCCAGGACGGCTGCGGGCCGTCGACCTACAAGGGCAACACCATCCAGTTCTGCAATTGCCCGCCGCACTCCGAGCGCAATGCCAACGGCGAATGCCTGTGCGTCAGCGGCTTCAGCGTCGTCGACGGCGCCTGCCAGCCCGGCACCAGCGGCGGCAGCGGCCCCGTCGGCCAGAGCGTCCCCGGCGCCAGCGGCGGGTGCGTGGCCGGCCCGAGCGGCGTGTGGCCATGGACCAGCCTGGGCGCGCTTTTGCTGGCGATGGGCGGACTTGTGTGGCGGAGGCGTCGATGAAGGCACTTTGGTTCGTGGCGTTGACGCTGGGCGCTTGCGGCGCGCCGCAGGAGCGGGCGCAGGATCCGGCGCTGGTCGCGGACCCGGCTCGGGATCCGGCTCCGGACCCGGCTCCGGCTCCGGCTCCGGCTCCGGTTGCGGCGGCGGCGAGGCCAAGCCAGGTGCGCGCCACCGTGCACGCGGGCGAGACGCTGGCGCTGCGCGATGCGGACGTGATCATCGAGCAGGTCACCTGGGAGAAGCACCCGTGTCCGAAGGGGCAGAAGTGCCTGACCTCCGGGTTGGTGCAGAACGTGAAAGTGCACGTGCTGAGCGCTGGCAAGGATGACATGGCCGTGATTGCAGCGGGTGCGACGCGGGTCTTGCTGGGCGTGGAAGTCTCCGTCCACAGCGTCGAGGCGTCGCAGCAGGCGGATGTCGAGGCGCGACAGCCCCTGGCCGCTCCAACGCCCCCTGCTGCTGGCGCACCACCGATTGGCGCAGGAAGTTCCACACTTCCTTGAAGCTTCGTCGCGGTGCCGGCGACGCCTTGATCTTCGGCCCCACCTCGCCGACCCTGGCAGCAGGCCGGTGTCCGCCCCGCGCGGCATCGTCTGGCCTGGCCAGGGAGGAACGAGCATGACCCGTATCGATGGCATCCGCGCGCTTTTGTTGGTGTTGCTGCTGCTTCCGACTGCCGCGCGTGCGGCCGGCCCGGATGCTGCGCCAGCGCCGGAACCTGCGGCTACTCAAGCTGCTGCCGCGGCAGAAGGCGTGCCCGCTGCGCCCACGCCCACGGTGGAGCCTGGGGCGTTCCCGCCGCTGGCGGAGCCCGTCCCGGCGCACGCAGCGCTGGGTATCGCTCCCTTGCCCGTCGAGGACCAGCCGCGCACCCTGCTGACCGCCAAGACGGCCCGCGGCGGCTTTGGCGGCTTGCGCGCCGCCTACACCCGCGTCCAGGGCCGCCCAGGGGCCATCATCGGCGGCCGCGGCGCCTTCCTCGCCAACCACTGGTTCGCGGTCGGCCTTGCCGGGTACGGGCTGGTCAGCCGCTTCAACGACCACACGGACGCCGTCAACACCCCGAGTTCGAGCGGACTTGCGATGGGCTATGGCGGCCTGTGGCTCGAGGCCATCGTCTTGCCGATGGAGGTCGTGCACGTCAGCGTCGGCGCGCTGGTCGGCGCGGGCGGTGTCAGCTACGGCCGCTGGAGCCGCGGCATGGACGACAACACGTGGAACCGCGGCAGCGCCATGTTCGTCGCCGAACCCAGCGTGGCGGTGGAGCTCAATGTGGCGAGCTTCATGCGCGTGGGGCTGGAAGGCAGCTACCGCTTGGTCGCCGGCTCGGATCTCGCCCGCGTCAGCGACCACGATCTCTCGGGCTGGACCGTGGGGACCGTGTTGAAATTCGGCAAGTTCTGACGTCGCGACCATGCTCCTCGCCCGGCCGCTTTGCCGCCGGACTGGCGCCCGTGCTAGTCTCTCCGTTGTCCACCAAAACGGAAAAAAGAGGCGACGGCATGGGCCCAGCACGGCGCGGCTTGCCAATCCGACCGACCGAGGTCTGGCTACGGGCGTTGTACGAAGACGCTCCCGTGGCCATTGGCTTCTCGCGCGACGGCATCATGCTCGGCGCGAATGCGCCCTACCTGGCGTTGTTCGGCTATCGCAGCGTGGAGGAGGTCGTCGGCACCAGCCTGCTCGACCAGATCGCGCCCCACGCGCGCGCCGACATCCTGGTCAAGATCCGGCAGCGCGCCCGCAACGAAGCGGTCCCCGGCAGCTACCAGACGACCGGACGTCGCACCGACGGCAGCGAATTTCCGTTCGTGATCCAGACGACGCGCGTGTTGCTGGACGATGGCCCCCTGACGATCGCGTTCATCACGGACGTCACCGAGAAGGTCCGCGCCGAGGCCACCCGCGAGGAGGCGCTCGAATTCAACCGCCGCCTGCTTGCTGCCTCCACGGTGGGCACCTTGGCCTACAAGGCTGAGGGACAGTGCGTGCTGTGCAACGAAGCCGCCGCCAGCATCATCGGCGCCACGCAGGAGCAGCTGCTCGCCCAGAACTTCCGGCAGATTGCGTCCTGGAAGCAATCCGGGTTGCTGGCGTTGGCGGAAGCCGCGCTTGCCGACGGCAAGGTCGGAAGCGGGAACGTGCACTTCGTCACCTCCTTTGGCCGTGAGGTCTGGCTCGAGGCCGTGTTCACGCGGTTCGAGGCCAGCGGAGCGCCGCACCTGCTGCTCCTCGCCCGCGACACGACCGAGCAGCGCCGCGCGGAGGGTGCCCTGCGCGAAAGCGAGGAGCTGTTGCGCCGCAGCCAGCTTCTCGAAGGCCTGGGCACGCTGGCCGGTGGCATTGCGCACGATTTCAACAACTTGCTGGCCGGCATCATGGGCAATACCGGCATCGTCCTGGAGGATCTGCCGCCGGCGTCGGAGGATGCCCGCTGCCTGCGCGCGGTGATGGACTCCTCGCGGCAGGCGGCGGAGCTGTGTCGGCAGATGCTGACCTACTCCGGCAAGGCGCGCCTGATCGTCGAGCCGCTGAGCCTGGCCAGGGTCGTGCAGGGCATGGCCGACATCCTGAGCGCCTCCGTGTCGAAGAAGGCCAGCCTGAACGTGGCGTGTGCAACGCCGCTTCACGCCATCGCCGCAGATGCCAGCCAGATTCGGCAGGTGATCCTCAACCTCGTGGTCAACGCCTCCGAGGCGCTGGGCGACAAGTCTGGCACCATCGACGTGCAGGTGGGCGAAACCCAATGCAGCCAGGCGGACCTGGACCGCCTGCTGCCCTGCGACGAGCGCAAGCCGGGGACCTTCGTCTTTCTCCGTGTCCGGGACAACGGCTCCGGCATGGACGCCGACACCCGTGCCCGACTCTTCGAGCCCTTCTACACGACGAAGTTCACCGGCCGCGGGCTGGGCATGGCGACCGTCCTGGGCATCGTGCGCGGTCACCGCGGCGGGCTGAGCGTGGAGAGCCAACCCGGTCAAGGCACGACCATCACCGTCTTCCTTCCGGCCAGCGAAGATGCTGCAACGCTGGATGTGCCGCAAGGGCCCGCCGCGCCAGCCCTGCGCGGTCACGGCACCGTGTTGTTGGTCGATGACGACGCGGTCGTGTGCCGGGCCGCTGCTGCGATGTTGGAGCGGATGGGATTTTCGGTGCTCGCGGTGACCAGTGCGCAGCAGGCCATTGCGGCGTTCCAGGCGCACGACGCCGAAATCCGCCTGGCCTTGCTCGATCTGTCCATGCCGGTCATGGGCGGCGAGGAGACGCTGGCGGAGTTGCGCCGCCTCGGCCTGCGCGCACCGGTCCTGTTCTGCAGCGGACATGGCGAGGCGCACCTGAAGGCAAAGGCTGCGCAGGCCGGTGTGGCCGGCTACCTCGCCAAGCCGTTTGACAGCGACCAGCTCGCCCAAGCCGTTCGTTGCGCGCTGGAGCCCGAGGCGCGCTGAACCGGCGCCTTCCCAGGTGCCGCCGCGAAAGTCATGCTCCACCAGCAGGCAGCTGCCGTCCGCGATCAGGGACCGTCAGGGCTGGTCCAACACCACGACGGCTTCGAAGCCGCGCAGCGTGTACGCCGGCGGCACGGCGCTCCGCTGGCCCGTGCGGTTGGAGAACAAGACGCGCCCCGCGTAGGCGCTCAGGTCCAACTCTGCGACGCGTTTGGAGAAGTTCAGGAACACCTCGACGGCACCCGCTCCGTTGCCGGGCAGGATCCGGCGAAACGCCACAACGTTGTCCGGCAGCCGCGGCGCGGCGATCCAGGCCAGCTGACCCCACTGCAGCGCGGGCTGTTCGCGGCGCAGCGCCAGCAAGTTCCGGTAACAGCAGAGGATGGACTCCGGGTCGCCCTCCTGCGTCGCGACGTTGACCGCGGCACTGCGGCGGTGCAGGGGCAGCCAAGGCGTCGCGTCATCCGGCGAAAATCCTGCGTTCTTGCTGGCATCCCACTGCATCGGCGAGCGGCACTCGTCGCGGTTGAGCAGCACGCCGCGGCGCCGGAACCAGCGCACCAGCCAGCGCGGCGCCATCCGGAAGCGCGCCGACACCGGATCGAGGCCTTCGTGCAAGGGGATGTCATGGTTGTCCATGCCGATTTCTTCGCCGTAGTAGATGAACGGCACGCCGCGCACCGTCAGTTGCAGCGCCGCCAGCAGCTTGGCCTCGTCGCGGCCGCCGCGCAGGCGGTGGATGGAGCGCGGCCGATCGTGGTTGCCCAGCACGAAGGTCGGCGAGAACGGCTCGGGAAAGGCGTGCTCGAACGCTTGGATCAGGGCGCGCACGTGGCGGCCCTGCCAGCGCGCGTTCAGCGTCTCGAACAGGAACACCAGGTGCAGGCCATCGGCCGCCTCGCCGCAGTAGCGCCGCAGCATCGCCGCGTCGCCGAACACCTCGCCCACGAGAAAGCGCGGCGGATCCGCGAACTCATCGACCACCTTGCGCAGCTCCCGGGCGAACGCGATGGTGTCGGGGTGATCGATGGTGTGGATGTGCCGCTGGAAAAAGCCGTGCGGATTGGACTCGGTGGGCATCGGCCGCCACGAGAACGGGTTGTCGGCAAATGACGCGTCCTTGAAGAGGGCGTTGAAGATGTCCAACCGCAGGCCATCGGCCCCTTGCGCGAACCAGTGGCGCACCACGTCCAGCATGGCGGCCTTGACCTCCGGGTTGCGGTAGTTCAAGTCCGGCTGAAAATCGAGGAAACTCGCGAAGTACCACTGGTCGGTCGCCTCGTCGTAGTGCCAACCGCTGCCGCCCAGCATGGAGCGCCAGTTGTTCGGTGGCGCCTTGCCGCCGGGCTTGCGCCCATCCCGCCAGATGTACCAATCACGTTTGGGATCGCCGCGATCGCGCCGCGACGCCGCGAACCACGGATGCAGCGCGGAGGTGTGGTTGAGCACCATGTCGAGCACGATCTTCATGCCGCGCGCATGCACCTCGCGGATGAGCGCGCGAACGTCGTCCATGGTCCCGTACTCTTCGGCGATCGCGAAGTGGTCGCTGATGTCGTAGCCGAAGTCCGCCTGCGGGCTCTGGAAGAACGGGGAGAGCCACAGCGTCTCCACGCCGAGCCGCTGCAGGTAGTCCAGCTTGCCCAGGATGCCGCGCAGATCGCCGATGCCGTCGCCGTTCGCGTCGGCGAACGATCGCGGGTAGATCTGGTACGTGGTCGTGCGCTTCCACCACGGAACCTGCGAATCCACTGGGGAAAGTCGCGGCCTCTCGCTGGGGAGATCGTGCATGGGCGTCCGCCTCCACCCCCCAGCGTGCGCTCCTCGCGCCGCCAGATCGAGCCTGGCAGTTGCGCGCCGCTGCCCAAGCCAGAGCGGTCCGCCGCCATGCACTTGCCGAGCTGCTCGCCGCGCAAATGCGAAACATGGCGGTGCCGGTCCTGGCGCCGCGGCCTGCGATCCATCGACATCGTCGCCACTTGCCGATGCCGGTTCGTCCCCCGCGATCCCGTCCGCTTGACCCACTTGGTGGCCAGCGCAGACTCGCCGCCATCGCCCATCACGGCAGTGTACGACGTTCCCGCCCTGCCGCGGGCATGCGCGGGGTATCCCCGCAGGAGGCTAGAGATGAACCTGATTCCGTGGCGTTCCAATCCAATCGCGCGTCGCATCGACAGTCCTCTGTCCGCCCTGCAGCAGGACATCGACCGCCTGTTCGACCAGTTCCTGACCGCGCCGCTGCTGCCGGACGTGCTGAACGCCCCGCTCGCCAACGTCGTCAACTTCTACCCGCGCATGGACATTCGCGACACGGAGGCCGGCATGCAGCTGACCGCCGAGCTGCCGGGCATGACGGAGAAGGACCTCGACATCTCCGTGCAGGACAACCAGCTTGTCGTGCGCGGCGAGAAGAAGACCGAATACGACCGCACCAGCGAAGGTTGGCGGGTGGCGGAGCGCTCCTACGGCAAGTTCGAGCGCTACATCGACCTCGGCACCGATCTCGACGGCGAGAAGGCCCAGGCTTCGTTCAAGAACGGCATCCTGACGCTCAGCGTGCCGCGCAAGGAAGGCGTCAAGCGCAACGTCCGCAAGATCAAGGTCGCGGCGGAGCACTGAAGCAAGGCGGGCGATGGACAAGGCGACGGTGATGGCTAGACTGCGGCGGCGCGCTTCTCGCACCTGGGAGTCTGTCATGCCTCGTCTTGTCCTCGCTCTCGCTGCCATTGCCACTTTGTTCATGTCTCACACGGCCTTTGCCGATATCGGCG
The DNA here is from genome assembly GCA_903917305.1 of uncultured Myxococcales bacterium. Classification (GTDB taxonomy): domain Bacteria; phylum Myxococcota_A; class UBA9042; order UBA9042; family UBA9042; genus CAIXAA01. The sequence goes on from CAIXAA010000375.1 coordinate 8,000, forward strand.
CGGCCGATGCCGGCTCGACGTCCTCGGACGCCGGCGCCTATGACGCCGATGCCGGTGCTTCCGACGCCGATGACGCCTACGACGCCTACGATGGCACGGACGACACGACACCGGGCTGCTACAACGACGCCGACTGCGGCCCTTGCGGCGCGTGCATCAGCGGCCAGTGCGAAGGCCTGGGCGTCGTTGCCTGCTACGGCGCGGGTGATTGCGCTCCCGGCATGACGTGCCAGATCGACGCCGCCGCGCCCTGCAAGAACGCGTGCGTTTCCACCGCCCCCACCTGCACCACTCCAGGCGATTGCCCCAAGTGCAACAACTGCGTGGCCGGCAAGTGCGAAGCCGCGCTGGCCTTCACGTGCACGACGGACGCCGAATGCGGATCCGGCAACATGTGCGTCAAGCTGGAGTGCTCCAGCAGTTGCGCGCCCAAGCCGGAGTGCGTGCTCGACGCCGACTGCGGCGCCTGCGCCGGCTGCGTGGGCGGCAAGTGCAAGGGCATGGGCGGGGTGGCGTGCACGGCCGCGGGCGGCTGCGGCGCGGGCATGACCTGCAAGGTGGACGCGGCGGCGCCCTGCAAGAACACCTGCGTCGTGGTGCCTGGCACGGATGCCGGCTCGACGGATTCCACATCGACGGACACGACTTCGGTGGACACCGGCGCGGACAGCCAGGCTCAAGTCGACACGGGCGCGGACAGCCAGCCGCAGGTCGACATCGGCACGGACACCAACGTGCCGGTGCAGCCCGACGTCGTCGTGGGCAAGGACGTCGCCACGGGCGCCGACGCGCTCGCGGGCGCGGACGGCGGCAGCACCGGCAGCGACGGCAGCGGCGCGGACGGCAGCCAGGCTTCCGACGCCAGCAGCCCGATCGGTTCCTACACGCCGCCGCCGGTGAGCGCTTGCTCGGCTGCGCGCGTCGGCCACGCCGGCGGCTGGGCGTTGGCGGCGTTGCTGCTCGGCTTTGCGCTGGTCCTGCGCCGCCGTCGCGCCGCCTGATCGCCAGGCGACCTCTTCATCCACCTTTGCAATTGGGACGCGACGGATTAGACTCGCGCTCCCGCGGGTTGATCCGCCGATCAGGCAACACCATGAAAAGCCTTTCTTTCGCCCTCGTCCTCTCCCTCGGTCTGTCGTCCATCGGCTGCGCCGCGACGGAACCGGCCGCGTCCGAAGACGCCGATCTCAAGGCGGCGACCACGCTGACGGAGAAGGACGACGGCCGCACCGTGTCGTACAACGAAGGCCAGTCCGTCATCGTCGCGTTGGCGAGCAACCCGAGCACCGGCTACGACTGGGCGGTCACCGCGACGGACAAGACCTTCGGCTACCCCGTCACCACCAAGTTCGTCGCGAGCTCGAGCAAGATCGGCGCGGGCGGCACCACCAAGCTGACATGGGCGACCAAGGGCGCGCTGTCGATGGTGGGCAAGCACGCGATCGAGCTGTCGTATCAGCGCTCCTGGGAGAAGAAGCCGACCAAGGTCCTGCACTTCGTCATCGAGATCCTGGCCGCCGGTGCGCTCAAGCCGGTGCGGCTGACCGACGCCAACAACAAGGGAAGCGCCAGCGCCAAGGCCGGGCAGGACGTCATCGTGTCCCTCTCGAGCAATCCTTCGACCGGCTACTCCTGGTCCTTGGTCAACGCCGACAAGAGCTTCGCCCCGGTCGAGACGTTCGAGTCGACCAGCAACGCCGTGGGCGCCGGCGGCTTCCAGGTGTTCACGTGGAAGACGACGGGCGCTGCGGCGCTCGGCGCGCACCAGGTCACGCTGAACTACCAGCGCGCCGGCGACACGTCGCCGACCAAGACCTTCACGTTCAGCGTCACGGTCGCGAAGTAGCCGCCCTTCGGCCGACTTGCCGATCGCTTGATTCTTTGGCCGCGTCCGCCAATCATCGCGGCATGGCCCACATCGACGAACATCCGATCTTCCGTCCCGTGCCTCGCACGGGTGTCATCTACGTCATGGCCGAGGCCGCAGCTCGCGGTTTTCACTACGGTCATCCGGACTGGGCCAACCTCGGCCAAGGCGCACCGGAGACCGGCCTGCTGCCCGGATGTGCGCCGCGCATCAGCCACATCGACGTCGATCCCAGCGCCCACGAGTACGCGCCGGTCAGCGGCCTGGCGGAGCTGCGCGAAGCCGTCGCGGCCCTCTACAACGCCCGCTTTCGCCGCGGCCAAGCATCGCAGTACACCGCTGAAAACGTAGCGATTTCCTCGGGAGGCCGCACCGCGCTGACCCGCATCGCGGCCACGCTCGGCCCCATCCACCTGGGCCACGTCCTGCCGGACTACACCGCGTACGAGGAACTTCTCGATATCTTTCGCGCTTTCGTGCCGATTCCCATCGTCCTCGAACGCTCGGAAGGCTTCTCGCTCACGCCGCAGCGCCTGCGCGCGGAGATTGTCGGCAAGGGCTTGTCGGCCGTCCTCTTGTCGAATCCCTGCAATCCGACTGGCGAAGTCGTGCGCGGCGAGGCGCTGCGCTCCTGGATCGACACGGCGCGCGAGCTGTCCTGCGCGCTGATCTTCGACGAGTTCTACAGCCACTACCTGTACGGCGACGCCCGCGCCGAAGGCCCGGCGGCCAGCGCGTGCCGCTATGTCCAGGATGTCAATGCAGATCCTGTCGTCGTCGTCGACGGGCTGACCAAGAACTGGCGCTATCCGGGCTGGCGGTTGGCGTGGACGGTCGGGCCGCGCGACGTCATCGAGCGGCTGACGTCAGCCGGCTCTTTCCTCGACGGCGGGCCTTCGCACCTCACGCAGCGCGCCGCGTTGCCGCTGCTGCAGCCGGAAGTCGCGAACCGCGAAGCGCTGGCGATCCAGGCCGCCTTC
>CAIXAA010000376.1 GCA_903917305.1 uncultured Myxococcales bacterium
CAAGTCCCTGTCCAGACGCGATCTTTTGCGCAGCGTGGGTGCTGCAGCCTTCCTGGCTGCGTGCTCGGATGTCACCAAGGCGTCCGGCGCGAACGCAGATTCGGGCGGGACGACCGATACGGGTGGAACGACGGATGCGGCCGGGACGAAGGATGTCGGCGCAAGCGACGCCGCGGCGCACCCGGAGTACATCCCGCACATCACGGCGAACAAGGATCACTACATCACGAGCTACACGCCGACGCCGATCGTCGTGAATCCAAAGGACTGGACGCTGACCTTCCTCGACCGCGGCACGCCGCTGGGCAAGCTGGACCTGGCCTTCCTGGCGGCGCTGCCGGCGCGCGAGAAGGAGCACACGCTCGAGTGCATCTCGGCGGGGACGAGCAACCCGGCGATCTCGAACGCGATCTGGACGGGCTTGCCGCTGACGGAGATCCTGGCGGCGCTCAAGATCGCCGTGCCGGCGGGGACGAAGTGGCTCAAGGGAACGGCGGCGGACAACTACACGACGGCGATTCCGGTCTCGGACCTGGACCGGCCGGTGTGGCTGGTGTGGAAGATGAACGGCGATCCGCTGCCGGCGGCGCACGGCTATCCGGTGCGCGTGCTGACGCCGGGCCGCTACGGCATGAAAGGGCCGAAGTGGCTGGTGTCGCTGGATTTTCTTGATACGCCGTACGTTGGTTTGTGGGAGAAGCAGGGCTGGTCCGACGACGCGAGCTACCGGCCCAACACCATGATTCGCACGCTGGAGTCTGGCGGCACGGTGGCCAAGGGCCTGCACCACGTGGCGGGCACGGCCTTTGCCGGCAGCGATCCGGTGGTGCGGGTCGAAGTGCAGGTCGACGTCGACGGCTGGCAGGACGCGGTGCTGGACTACGCGCCGGGGGCCGACATCTGGGTGCTGTGGCACTGGGACTGGGACGCAAAGCCGGGCAATCACATCGTTCAGGCGCGCTGCACGACCAAGTCCGGCGCGATGAGCGCGGTGTCGACGTATGGCGACAAGGGGCTGAACGGCTACGACGGGTCGATGGCTGTGACGATTGACGTGACCTGACCCCCTTTGCAGCGCGAGCCGAACCTTGGGATCGGGGACGGCACCGGTTCCGCCTTCCCCGCTTTCCTTCCTATTGCTCTTGAGTTGTAGCGGTAGCCGTGAAAAGAAGCCTCTCCACGGAGCCGTGCGCGTTGCGGCCGCGAGGAGGGTGCATGTCTGGTCGCCGGTTGCTGCAGATCTGGCTCCTGATGGCGATGGCGCAGCTGCCCTGGGTCCGCGGCGCCCTGGCCGACGAGGCGCCCGCGGCCCCTGCGCCGGCGGATGCGCCCGTCGCTGCAACGCCCGCCCCGCCCGTTGCCGCGCCCGCGCCGCCCAAGAGCCTTGACGCCGCACCGGGCCGGTTCGAGGCCCACGTCGAACTGCTCAACATGCTGGTGCACCGCTCGGATTCGGACTTCGACAGCACCGCGCCCAAGTACAACGCGAATGGCCAGTCGATTGGCGCGATTGCGACGGTGCTCAAGCCCAAGCTCTCGTGGCGTCTGGGCGATGAGCTGCACATCTACTGGGAAACGGAAGTGGGCCTGAACTACTGGTCCAAGAACAACCCGGACCAGGAGAATCCCACCGCGCCCGACTACTTCGTGGTCAAACAGCGCGAGATCTTTGCTGAAGGCAAGGTGCTGAACGGCAACCTCGGCTACAAGGTGGGCTACCAGTACTTCAGCGACCCGACCGCGCTGTTTCTCGGCCACTGGATCGGCATGGCGCAGGCGCGCACGCCGCTGGGGCAGACCACGACCGGCACGCTGTTCGCCGGCCAGGTCCCGGACCAGACCCTCGAAGGCCTGAACATCACCCAGAACAACTTCACGCACGACATCTTCGTGTTTGGCGCGCGCCTCGACTCGGATCTGACGCGCGGCGTCGCGCTGCACGCCGGCCTGACCAACCTCTACGATGCGTCGATCATCGGCCAGACGCGCTGGGTGGCTTCGCCGAGCGTCCGCCTGGAGCTGCGCGGCTCGCAGGCGACGGGTTTTGTCGACGCCATCCTGCAGTACGGCAATTCGCAAGGCTCCGGGCAGGGCGGCATCGACCAGACCATCCTGGCGTGGGCGGCGCAGGGACACCTGCTGGTGCCGATGGGTGCCGTGGATCTGGCGCTCAACGCGCTGGCGCTCTCCGCCGACGATGCGCACGAGGGCAACAACCGCTCGGGAGGATTCCTGTATTCTTCCAAGTCCTCCAGCGCGACGGTCCTGTTGACCGAAGACGAACACCGCAACTGGTATGACCAGCTCGATCGCCGCATGGCGCGCTACCAGGGCGGTTTCTGGACGCACCGCGCCGGCCTGATGGTGGCGGACGCCAAGGCCACCTGGCGGGCGAGCGAGGCGTTCCGCCCTGCGCTCATCTGCGGCGTCTCGACGGTGCTGAACCCGGACAACGCGCTGGGCAACCGCCTGGTCGGCGTCGAGGGCGCCGTCGATCTCGGCTGGCACGCCTCCGAGGCGGTCTCGGCGCACCTGCTCGGCGGTGTGCTGCTGCCGGGGCGGGCCGGTGCGGCGCTCATCAACCAGATGAACCTGGCAGCCACCGATCCGATCTACACGGTCGAAGCGGCGCTCAAGACTCGCTTCTAGGAGCCTGACATGACCAAGCATTCCATGTTGTTCGCGTGGTTGGTGTTGGCCTGCCTTCTCCCGGCCTGTGCCGGCGACCCGCCGCCCAAGGCGCCGCTGCCCTTGACGCGCGCCGTCACGGATCGCACCTACCTGCGCGACACCCACGGGCGCTACCTGTTCTTTCACGGCATCAATGTCTCGGGCTCGACCAAGGTGCCGGCCACCATCGACGGCAAGCCGTTCACCATCGCCGACCTCAAGGTCCCGAACGCCAAGGGGCTGCCGAGCTATCTCGGCAAGCCCTTCACGGCGGCCGACACCGACGCCGAGCTCAAGAAGCTGCGCGGCGCCGGCTTCAACGTCATCCGCCTGCTGGTCAACTGGGAGGGTGTCGAGCCCACGAAGAAGGGCCAGTACGACCAGGAGTACCTGAAGTCGCTGCGCGCCATCGTCCAGAAAGCCAATGAATACGGCATCTACGTCCTGATGGACATGCACCAGGACATGTTCAGCCGGCACTTGCTCACGCAGTACAACGAGTTTCCGAGCTACTTCGACAAGAAGCTGGGCAAGATCGTCCCGGCGGCGCCCGGCACGTTGGAGAACACGCTGCTGGCCCTGTTTCCGCCCTACACCGACACGGTGCGCGGCGAGGGCGCGCCGCGCTGGGTGGTCGAGGCGTGCCTGCCGGAGAAGAAGTTCGACTCGCCGAACTGGGGCAAGCCGCGCCTGATCTCAGGGCTGGATGGCGGCGGCGTGGTCAAGATCGCGCAGCTCTACACGAAACTGCTGGTTCCGCCGGGCGGCACGCCGACGATCCCGGATTGGGCGCAGTACGTGGTCGACAACCTGCCGGAAGAGACGTTCTCGCCTTCGGAGACGAGCGACATGCTGCCCTTCACCAACTGGGGCATCGCGGCCGCCCTGTCGCTGGACCAGGCTCGCGTCTATGGCGCCTTTTTTGCAGGCGAAAAGCTCTTTCCGGGGCTGACCGTCAAGCAATGTGCCGACGTTCCGCTGCCCGCCGATGTCACGGACTGCAAGCAGGTCACGGAGATCGACGTCAAGGACTACCTGCAGGACGCCTACGGCGCTGCGTGGCGGCAAGTGGCGGCGCAAGTGGTGGATCTGCCCAACGTCATCGGCTACGACATCATGAACGAGCCGAACTCCAACTTCATCGTGCTGACCGCGGTCGCGGCGCTGCTCAAGACCGGCACCGTGGAGGGCGCCCGCGCGACGCTGGTCGGCATCCTCGGCAAGGAGACCGGCGATCTGACGGCGGATTCGCTCATTGCGCTGCGCATCCTGCCGGTGTTCCCGGACCAGCCGGACCCGACGACCGCCACGCCGGAGCAGAAGAAGGCCTACCAAGACGCCAAGCAGAAGATCCTGGTCGAGTGGGGTCTGGACAAGCTCGACATCCTGGCGGCTGCGGGCATGAACACGGGTTTTGACCTGAACTGGTTGAAACCGTTCTATGAGCGCATCGGCGCCGAGATCCTCAAGGTCGATCCCAAGGCGGTGTTCTTCATCGAGCCGACCTCGAACATCGCGTCGGTCACGGGCGGCAGCCTCGGTGGGATGTGGGACATGAGCATGACCAAGCCCAAGGGCCTGGATCAAGTCGTGTATGCGCCGCATTACTACGCCGATGCCTACCCGTTCCTGGGCTTCAACATGCCGCCGCGCGACTTCGCGGTGGAGGACATCCGCTACCGCAACTACCAGCCGGCGCTGCAGAACGTGATGGCGATCGCCCAGTTCTCGCTGGGCAACATCCCGGTCGTGTTCGGCGAGTTCGGCACCTACTTCAACTTCGGCGGCATCGACAAGTCGATCGCCTCGAACTACGCGGTGTCGTCGGCGATGCTCGACAACTACTTCGAGGCGTTCGAGCGGATGTTCCAGAGCAACATGCTGTGGTGCTACACGCCGGACAACGACAAGCACTATGGCGACTGGTGGAACAAGGAGGACTTCTCGGTCCAGGGCCCGGACAAGAAGTGGCGCTCCGAGACGGCGTGGATGCGTCCCTACGCGCGGGCGCTGGCGGGCAAGCCGATTTCGACGCACTACTACAGCCCGCATCACTACTTCGACCCGAACAAGGGCGTCGTCGACCCGGTGCGCGAGTTCGAGGTCCGCTACGAAGCCAAGGAGACCAGCGCGCCG
>CAIXAA010000377.1 GCA_903917305.1 uncultured Myxococcales bacterium
CACAGCGCCTCGATCGACGCCAGATCGCCGAACTGCGCATAGCGGAAGCCCGGCACCAGCGGTTCGAAGCCGTCCTGGTACTTGGGCTGCGCCGTCGCCGTCATCGCGGCGTAGGTGCGGCCATGGAAGGAGCCGTAGACCGTGATGATTCCCGGCCGCGCCTTGCCGCGCACCTTGGCGTGGTAGCGGCGCGCCAGCTTGACGGCGGCCTCGGTGCCTTCTGCCCCGGAATTGCAGAAGAATGCCCTGGCTGCCTGGCCGTTCGCGGCGCGCGCGAACTGCTCGCACAGCTGCTCGGCCAGCGGCGTCGCGTGCGCGTTGTGCCAGTAATTCGATTGGTGGATCAGGCGCTGCACCTGCCCAGCCAGCGCCGGCGCGAAGTCCGGGTGGTTGTGCCCGAGCGCATTGACCGCCACGCCCGCCGAGAAGTCGAGGTAGCGCTGACCATCGGCGGTGATGCCCCACGGACCTTCACCATTCACGAAGACCAGCGGTGCATTCTTGTAGTTGGGCGTCAGGTAACGCTGCGCCAGCGCGACGACGGCGGCGGTGTCGTGCTCCTGCAGGACGATCGGCGCGCGCACAGCGGGTTTCAAGGGGGATTGGGCGACCATGGCAGACCTCATGGGGACGGTTTCGGGGCCAGGAGGATAGCCCGGAGCCCGGATCTTGGCGAGCAAACGCAAGCGCAGCAGTCACGCTTGCTGCGCAGGTTTCTTGACGCCGCGCAGGACCCCGCCTAGCCTCGGGAAGTTGAGGCGCCGTGCGGTTCTGGCTCGCGGCGCGCGCAAGCCGGACGGGCCTCGGCGCGGATCTCGGGTCGCCCTGCGCGCAAGTGCGCAGAGACTCGCAGGATCCTGGAGAAGCAGACGCATGGCGCCACGCAACGCAATCGGCCTCGACATCGGCACGTCGGCGGTCAAGATTGCGCAGATCAAGCAGACGAGCAAAGGCCCGCAATTGCTGGCTTTTGACACGATTTCACTGCCGCCGGACACCATCCGCGACGGCGTGATCCTGCACGCGCCGCACCTGTCGAACCGCATCCAGGAGATCTTCGCGCTCAACAAGATCCGCCAGAAGCAGGTCGCGGTCTCGCTGTCCGGCCACTCGGTGATCATCAAGAAGATCAGCCTGCCGGAGATGACGGTGGCGGAGTTGGAAGACTCCATCCAGTGGGAAGCCGAGCAGTACATTCCGTTTGACATCAAGGACGTGAACGTCGACTTCCAGATCGTCAACCCGCACGCCGGCCAAGGCCAGATGGACGTGCTGCTGGTGGCGGCAAAAAAGGCGGTGATCGAGGAGCTGACCGACGTGGTGCGCAGCGCCCGCCTGGAGCCCGTGATCGTCGATGTCGACGCGTTCGCGATCTACAACGCCTTCGAGGCGAACTTCGCGGTGCCGCAGGGCGAGACGATTGCGCTGGTCAACGTCGGCGCCTCGACCATCAACATCAACGTCATCGCCGGCGGCGTCTCGGCGTTCACGCGCGACATCACCGTGGGCGGCAACCTGCTGACCGAGGAAATTTCGAAGCAATTCGCGGTGCCATGGGAAGAGGCCGAGCACATGAAGACGACGTCCGAGACGACGCTGTCCATGTCCGGCGTGCTGCGCGAGGTGCAGCGCATCGCGACGCGCGTGTCTGAAGGCCTCATCAGCGAGATCCAGCGATCGCTCGACTTCTTCGCGGCGACGGCGATGAACGCGGACATCTCGGCGATCTACCTGTCGGGCGGCGCGGCGCTGCAGACCGGGCTCATCGAAGGCATCGAACGGCGCCTCGGGACCCAGGTGCGGGCGCTCAACCCGTTCAACAAGTGCATCATCGACCCCAAGAAGTTCGACACGGCTCTTTTGCAGCGCATGGCGCCCATCGCATCGGTGTCGATGGGCCTCGCGCTGCGCCACCCGGGAGACCGTTGAGTGTTTTTGATGATTCGCGTCAACCTCATCGGTTCGGCCAAGGGGCGCTCACGGCGCGGTCCCGGCGGCAAGGGCGTTTCGTTCAAGCTGCCGGAGATCCCGAACGTCGGCCTGCTGTTCGCCCTGCTGCTGCTGGTCGGCATCGGCGCCATCATCTACTCCTGGCGCGATAGCGCGGCGGCGACGGCGGACCAGCTCACGCACCGCATCGAGCTGCGCAAGATGGAGCTGGACTCGCTCAAGGCGCGCAAGAAGCTCATCGACGACTTGAAGAAAGACACCGAGAAGATGGCGACGCAGGCGCTGGTGTTCGAGCAGCTGTTCGCCGACCGCGTCGGACCCGTCAACGCGCTGACCTACCTGTCGTTCATCCTGCAGCCGCGCGACGAGGCGACGGCGAGCCCGGACGAATTGAAGGCGCTGGAGTCGGCCGGCTGGCGCGTGGCGTGGGACGCGCGCAAGGCGTGGTTCGGCAGTGTCCGCGAAACGAATGGCGAAGTGACGCTGCAGGGCCAGGCGCTCGGCCATGAGGACGTCGCGGAAGTGATGCGCCGGCTGGAGTCGAGCCCGTACTTCCGCGAGACCAAGCTCGCCTACCAGGAGCGCAAGCACGACGATCGGCTGGGCGCGGACTTCGTCGAGTTCACGATCCACGGCAGCCTCGTGTACCTGATCAAGCCGCTGCATCCTGAGGAAACGCCACCCGAAGCTGCCGCTGCGGCCGATGGCGACGCCGGACCGACCGGGGATGCCGCGTCTGGCGCCGATGCCGGTGGCGCGGCGCCCGAGCACGCCGCGGAGCCTGCCGCTGCAGCGCCCAAGGCCGCGAAAGCGGAGGCGATGGGCAGCCAGACGCCCGACGTGATTGCGGCGCACGACGCGACGCCGGGTCCGGATGCGGCACCCGTCGTGCCGGTCA
>CAIXAA010000378.1 GCA_903917305.1 uncultured Myxococcales bacterium
ACAGCTTGGCCGGAGTCGGCGCAGCGGTCAACGCACTCGCCGCTACTGCAGGTTCATGCCGCCCGGATAGCCATACGCCGTCGCATTTCCATAGCCGTACACCATCAGCCCGAACGCCACCGTGCTCGCGAAGCTGTGCGTGCCCGGATCGACCGAGTGCCAGGCCAGCTCCCACGTGCCGTCGCCAAACGCCGCAAACTCCGTGTCGGGAATTGGCGCGCCATCCATCGTGACCGCCACGCCCTTGGGCCGGATGACGCTGGTCCAATTGCCGTTCTTGGCATAACCCTGCGCGGTCTGGATGACGTAGTCGGCGCGGTACTGATTCTTGGGCGGCACGATCATCATCGTCGGATCCCCAGTAAACTGCTCGGTCTGGCCGCGGCTGACGATGAACTGCACGACCTCGATCTTGCCGGTCGCCTGCAGCTGGAAGCTGTCCTTGGTCTGCACCCGCACGGAATTGCCGGCCTTGGCCAGCGTCTTGCCGTCTAGCCCGGCGATGCTCGGCGTCGTCTTCAAGACCACGTTGTCCGCGCCTGCCACCACGATGTACTCGTCCGGCTCCGTGCCGCGCGGGCTGGTCTTGGTGCACAGCGCCTCGGTGCCCCAGCTCTCCACCGGCATCAGCTGCTCCTCGATGTGCTCCGCGCAGCAACTGTCCGTATTGCCCGAGGTATTGTTGTCGATCCCGATGACCGTCTCCTCGTGCCCGCCAAACACCGCGATCGGCCTGTCCGCCTCGATGCGCGTGCCGGTCAGGCTCGGCTCGGGGCCGGAAAACACCATCTTGCCCAGCGATTCCAGGTTGAGCACGTCGTATTGCTGCAGCGCGAACGTGTAGGTCGTGCCCGCCGTCAGCGTCTTGGGCGTGGTGCCATCCTGCGGCACGCCCTGGGTCGGATCGGCAATCGTCTCGGTCGTCGGCACCACGGTCACCGTCGTCTTGCCCGGCACGGTCGCCAGCACCGTCACGTAGCCGTGCTGCGACGGCGTCGGCAGCCCCGGCATCGCGATCTGCGGCGTCGAGATGCGCGACACGCCAAAGTACAGCTTGCCCAGCACGTTCTGCGGCAGCAGCAGCGAACCGTCATTGCTCGCGGCGCCTTCGGCGTTGAACGGATTGAACTGGTAGGCGACCACCGGCTGGCTCGACTTGATGTGGATCCCCTTGTGCGAGATGCCGCTGCCATCGACGTTGAGCACCGGCATCTTGAATTCCTGCGTCTTTCCCGCGGCAACCGTGGCATTGGCGATGGGCAGGTCGTACGCGCTGCCGACGCTCTTGCACACGGTGTTGAGGCCGCCGCACGTCGTCACCGGCGCGCACTGCGAGGCGTCCGCGCAGTGCGCGATGACGGTGAACGTCAGATCCGCGTCGTAGATCCCCGGGTTCGAGATGACGATGCTGTGCGGAATCATCTCCGGCGTCAGCTTCTGCGGGTTCAGCGCCGCGGAGAAGACGTCGGGCTCGTTGTCGAGGTCGGTGCTCCAATACTCGCAGCCGATGTTGGACTGGACCTTCAAGTTGGACTCGCACAAAGACAAGCACTTGCCGCCAAAGCAGCTGGCGCCGCTCTTGCAGGGGCCGGACGGGCCGAAGCCCTGGCCGTCGTCGGTGCAGGTGCGGAAGGAGTTGGCGTCGGTGCACTCGGTCACGCCCGGCGTGCACACGACGTCGCGGCACAGGCCGGCGGCGCACTGCTGCTTGCCGCTGCACTTCTTGGTGACGATGGCGGTGCCATCGGCGGAGCAGACCAGCTCCGTCGTAAAGCCGTCGCAACCCTGCGATGCATTGGGCGTGCACGAGACGGGCGTGGCGCAGTTGCCGTCCTTGCACACCTGGCCGCTGTCGCACTTGGCCTTGATGACCCATTGGCCGTCGACGCACGCCTTGGCGATGGTGTCGTTGAAGCACGCGATCTCGCCGCTGTTGCACGCCGCGCCGTCGGGAGGCGGAGGCGTGTCCTCAAGCACGTCGATGGCGCTGTCGGCAGTCGAATCGGCCAAGGTGTCGCTGCCCTTGGCGTCGGGCTGCGCGATCTTGACGTCGAACGAGATGCCTCCGTCCGGCAACTGCGCGCCGCCGTTGGGCGTACTGGCCGGCGTGCTACAAGCGCAAGGGAGGGCGGCGACGAGGAAGACAAGGCGGGAAAGGCGCATGGAAGGACACCTCGAACGGCCACGGCCGCTGGCGCATCATCTACGCGCCCGGCGCGCGAGACAACAGGTGCATCGGCGACATTCCATGTTACAAAGCGGCCAGGAGGCCCCGATGACCGAGATCCAGTACACCCGCCAAGGCCAGGGCGAGCCGCTGCTGCTGCTGCACGGCCTGGGCAGCGAGCGCCGCGCGTGGCGGCCGGTGCTCGACCTGCTGGCGCAGCACTACGACGTGATCAACGTGGATCTGCCGGGTTTCGGCACATCGCCGCCGCTGCCGCATCCGCCGAGTCCGCAGGCGCTGGCGCAGGCGGTGGCGGGGCTGCTCGATCGTCTGGCGCTGCGCGACGCGCATGTCGCCGGCAACTCCCTGGGCGGCTGGGTGGCGCTGGAGCTGGGGCGCCTGGGCCGCGCGCGCTCGGTCGTGGCGCTGTCGCCGGCGGGTTTTGGCGAAGGGCTGGAGAAGCACGCCGCGGTCGCGTACTTGCGCGCGCTGCGCGTGGCGACGCCGTGGCTGCCGCGCGCCTGGCTGAGTCAGGCGTGGCTGCGCAAGCTCGCGATGCGCAGGCTGTTTGGCCGGCCGGAGCGGGTGCCGCTCGAGGACGTGCTGTCGGCGCTGGACGCCTTCACGCGCGCGCCCGGCTTTGCGGCGACGGTCACTGCGGCGATGGCGGCGGTGCGCTTCGAGGGAAAGATCGCCTGCCCGGTGACGATCGCCTGGGGCGAGCGCGACCTGCTGCTGCCGATCCGCCAGGGTGAACGCGCCATGCAGCGGCTGCCGGGGGCCAGGCTGGTGCGCATGCCGGGGCTTGGTCACGCGCCGATGTGGGATGATCCGCAGCTGGTGACCGCGGTGATTCGCGCGGGAATCGCCTGACCGCTCAGGCGCTTTCGCGCAGCGACACGCCCGACCTGTCGAACGCATGGCTGCGGTTGCGGCCGGCGTTCTTGGCCACGTACAGCGCCTGATCCGCCGCGCCGACGACGTCCAGGACCGTGGCGCCGCACGTCGGCCAGACCGCCACGCCGATGCTGACCGTCACGTGCACGGCGCCATCGGGCGTCGCCACGCCGCGCGCCTGGACGGCCTGACGCACGCGCTCGGCCACCACCGCCGCGCCATCCAGCTCGGTCTCCGGCAGCAGGACGCAGAACTCCTCGCCGCCGTAGCGCCCCAGGAAGTCGCCCGGCCGCACGTGCGCTGCCAGCACGGCCGCGACCTCGCGCAGCACGATGTCGCCGACGGGATGCCCGTGGGTGTCATTGACGCCCTTGAAGTGGTCGATGTCCGCCATGAGGATCGCGAAGCTCTGGCCGTCCGTGCGATGCCGGACGAAGAAGCGTTCGGCAAGGTTGAGGAACTCCCGGCGGTTGAGCAGCCCGGTCAGGCCATCGTGCATCGCCTCGCGCTGGAAGTCGTCACGCTGCTGCCGCATGCGTGACAGGCGCTGCTCCAGGAACTGCACGTAGCGAAAGCTGAGCAGGAACAGCAGCAAGCCGCCGAGGAACACCAGCACCGTGGTCATCCACAGCGCGTCGCGCTCTTGCGCCCGTTCGATGGTCTGATCGGCGCTGGCGACCAGCAGGCCGAGCGGCCGCCCGGTGCCGTCGGCGAACGGCAGGACCGCGATGGCCAGCGACCGACCGTCCGCCAGGCGCACCTCGACATCGCGCGCGCCAAGGGTCACGTTCGCCAGCGTCGCCGCCATCGGCGGCACTTCCGCGCCCAGCGAGGTCCCGAGCAGGACGTGGTTCGGCAGCAGGTTCCAGTCCCTGTGCTGCTCACGCTCTGCGGACCGCCTCTCCCACATGCGCCGGTCAATGAGCCGCTTGTCGAGCAGCAGGTAGGCCTGCAGGTTCAGCATTTGCGGCAAGCGCAGGACGAGGTTCTCCAGGTCGATGCCCAGCTCGATGTAGCCGATGGTCTCCCCGCCCGCCTTCCACGGCTTGACCACGCGCAGCGTGTAGCCGCCAAAGCGCCCGAACTCGACGCCGGTCGCCACCGCCTGCGTGCGCTCCGCCTGCAGCAGCGAGGGCCGATCGATGACGTCGCCGAACTCGCGCGGCCGATGGACGCGCAGGAACACGCGCCGGTCGATGTCGTGAAAGTACAGATGCGAGATGCCGTTTTCGCTGTGCAGCGCCTCGAACATCGGCGCGGCCAGGGCGAGCAGCGCGGCGCGGTCGCGGCCCTGGAACGCAGCCACCCACTGCGAATTCTCGCCGATGACGGTCGCCAGCGCGGTCAGGCTGGCCTCGAAGGTGCGGATCGTGTGCTTGCGGCCGATGTCCAGGGCGACGGTCATCTCGCGGAAACGGACGCGCCGCTGCTGACCGCGCGAGAGCCAGTACGACGTGATCGTCGTGGCCATCAGGGCGCAGATGACCACGGCGACCGGCACGAGCAGGGCCTTGCGCAACGCGCCGGGCTGAGGCCGGGATTTGTTCGCTTGCATCGTGGGCTGGGCCTTGGGCGGCGCGAAGGCGGGGGAGTGGATGCCGGACTGCGAGGGAACCTGGAAACCGCGGCAGCCGAGGCTACGAAATGTCCCGGTCACCCGCAAGAGACAATCTGAGACACAGGGAAGCGCCGGGCCGCACAGGGAGACGCGGCGCGGCGGGTCAGCGCGCAGCCGCCATCCATTGGACCGCGACCGTGGCGACGTGGACGAGCCGTTCCAACGTCCACGGCGTGCCATCCGGCGCCACTGCGCCCACTTGCGGCACATGGACGAACAGCGCGCGCTGCCCGCCACGCAGGCTCTGCCAGAACGTGGCGTTGCACACATAGCGCCCGGCATCGTCCGACAGCGCCGCGGGCAGCCCCGCCAGCGACAGCGCCGCCCACAGCCCGCCGACCGGCCAGGGCACCGACAGCTCCGCGTCGAGCGGCAGCGACGGATCAATCGGCATGGCCTGGGGTTGCGCGCCGGCCGTGTCCGGCACGCGAAAGCTCAGCTCGTTGCACGCCAGCTGCTCGATGCGCACCAGATCCGCCTGCTGCGCCACGCCCAGGTGCAGCAGCGCCGCGGGCTGGTGCAGGGCGCACAGCCGCGCCACCTCCTGCCCCGACGCTGGGTGCGCCACGGGCAGGATCGCGGAAACAACCCGCAGGCCAGGCAGTTGCAGGCCATCGAGCGCGCGCGCCAGCGCCGCAGTGGGATTGTCGTCCACGCCGGGGAAGGGACCAAAGCCAGTCAGCAGCAGCACGCGGTCAGCCATGCGCCGAGTCTAGCGCGGACGCCGTGCGCGCGACAGCTTGCCCTGGCATTGCCCGATGTTCGCGCGGCGCGCGACCGAATCGTTCGCTTTTCTGCGACTTTGAGCGCACACTCCCCCCACGCGGCGCCGCCTTGCTGCCCTTCGAAGGATCGTGCCCGCCCCATGCGCACCCCGAACAGTCTGCAACCGCTCCTGAATGAAGGCATCGTCGACGAAGTGCTCCGCCCGCTGCGCAGCGGCAAGGAGGCGCAGGTCTACCTCGTGCTGTCCGGCGGCGAAGAGCGCGTCGCCAAGGTGTACAAGGAGGCGGACCAGCGCTCCTTCAAGCACCGCACCGACTACACCGAAGGGCGCCGCACCCGCAATTCGCGCGATGCGCGGGCGGTGGCCAAGGGCAGCCGGCACGGCAAGTCGCAGGAAGAGGCGGCGTGGCGCTCCGCCGAAGTCGACATGATCTACCGCCTGCGCGACGCCGGCGTGCGCGTGCCGATCCCGCACCACTTCCAAGACGGCGTGCTGGTGATGGAATTGGTCAAGGACGCCGACGGCGATCCGGCGCCGCGCCTGGGCGAAGTCGAGATGGACGGTGACGCGGCGCAGGAGTTGTTCCAGCAGCTGATCCGCGAAGTCGTCAAGATGCTCTGCGCGGGCGTGGTGCACGGCGATCTGTCGGATTTCAACGTGCTGCTGTCGGCGGATGGGCCGGTGCTGATCGACTTCCCGCAGTCCTTCGACGCGGCGGCCAACCAGGGCGCCCGCGACATCCTGCTGCGCGACGTGGAGAACCTGAACCACTTCCTGCTCGGCTTTGGCCCGACGGACCAGCCGCTGCAACATGCCGCGGAGATGTGGGATCTGTACGCGCGCGGCGAGCTCAAGCCCGACTCGCCGCTGACCGGGCGCCACCAGCCCTCCGATGCGCGCGTGGACCTGGGCGGGTTGCTGGCGGAGCTGGCGGCCGACGAGCAGGACGAGCTGCGGCGCCGTGGCGCGCCTCGCTAGTGGAGCGGACTTCAGGTTCGCCCCACGAGCAGGCGGCGCTGTGACTTGACGCGCCTGCCCAAGCCCTTGAGCACCGCCGTCCGGCGCCGTCGCACGGCCCGCGTAGCCTGAACTCCAGACACGCCAGACTGAAAGATGCGCACATCCCTGGCGTGAGGGAGGCCGCATGTCCCCGCGAATCGCCATCGGCTTGGGCGTCGCTGTCGGTTTC
>CAIXAA010000379.1 GCA_903917305.1 uncultured Myxococcales bacterium
GGAACGGCAGGCGCCGTCGACCTCACGGCCGCAGCCGTGAACGGCGCGGGACGCACGGTGGCCGTCGGCCGCGGCGGCGCGATGGTCGAAGTCAGCGATGCCGGCGTCAAGCGCATCGCCGCCAAGACCGACGCGGATCTCTGGACGATTGCTGCGGATTCTCAAGGCGCCCTGTTCGTCGCGGCGGGCGCGGGCGGCGCGATCGTCCTGGGCGACGGCGATCGCTGGGTCGCCTCGCACCTGGACGGCGGCGACTTCTACGCCGCCTGGTTCGACAGCAGCGGCACCGTGTGGCTCGCCGGCAGCAAGGGGCTCTTGTACGTGCGGCATCCGGAGCATCCGTGGCAGCGGCAACCGGCCGTCGCGCCTGTGGATTTGCTCGCGGGGAGCGCGGATGCGGATGGCGACCAGCTCATCGCGGGTCGCGGCGGCAAGCTGTTCCTCAAGAAAAAAGACAAGGACTTCGCGGAGATCAACGCGGGGGCGCGCGGCGAGATCACGTCGATCCTCGGCTTCCAGCCGCAGGCGAGCTACCTGACGCCGCGCACGGCGCTGCGCATCGTGCCGAGCACGGCCAGGCTGCCGGATCCAAAGCTCAAGTTCCCGGCGGATGTCGAGGCGGATGAAGAGACGAACGAATTCGACCGTTCCTCGCCGCGGCGTGGCTTTCGGGCGCCGCTGCTGTTTGGCGCGATGACGCACGGCGGTCCGCTGCCGACGCGCAACTCCGCCTGCACCGACTGCTTCAACAGCGCGCTGCTGCTCGATGGCGACGGCAACGTCAAGGCGCTGTACGACAAGACGTTCCTGCTGATGTTCGGCGAGTACATCCCCTTTGGCGAACGGTTTCCCAAGCTCTACGACCTGTCGCCGGAGACGTCGCGCTTCCAGCCGGGGCTGCGCACGGAGCCCATCACCGTCGGCAAGGCGCGCATGGGCATGCTGATTTGCTACGAGGATCTGGTGCCGCGCTACGCCAAGCGCGTCGCGGCGCACAACCCGAACGTGCTGGTCAACCTGACGAATGACGCTTGGTTCGGCAAGACGGCGGAGCCGTACCACCACCTGAACCTGGCGCTGATGCGGACGGTCGAGTACCGGCGCTGGCTGCTGCGCTCGACGAATACCGGCGTGAGCGTGTTCATCGACGCGGTCGGGCGGCGCGTGGCGGAGACGTCGCTGGAGGGCGCCGAGACGCTGCTGCAGGCGGTGCCGCTGCTGGAAGGGCGCACGCTCTACGCGCTGCTGGGCGATTGGGCGCTGGTGGTGCTGGCAGCGGCGCTGGCGCTGGTCGCGGCGCGCACGTTCCGCACGCCGGCGGCGGCGGCCAGGCCCAAGAAGCCCAAGAAGGCCAAGCCGAAAGCCAAGAAGGCGGAGGCGGAGACGCTGGAGCCGGCGCGGCTCAAGTAGCCGTCACGCGCGGGCAAGCCAGCGCACCGCGTTGTCGGCCCACTGCGCGCCGAGCGGCGTGCCGACGCTCTCCGGATGGAACTGCACGCCTTCCAGGCGCAAGGCGCGGTGCCGCAGGGCCATGATGAGGCGGTCCTCGCCCTCCTCGCCCGCCAGCCACGCCGTCGCTTTGAAGCCCGGCGGCAGCGTGCGCGGATCGACGCACAGGCTGTGGTAGCGCATCACCTCGAACTCCTGCGGCATCGTGGCGAAGAGGCCCTGACCGTCATGGGCGAGGGTCGCGCGCTTGCCATGCACGGGCGCCGGCGCGCGCACGATCGCCGCGCCAAAGGCCGCCGCCAGCGCCTGGTGGCCCAAGCAGATGCCGAGGATCGGCAGCTTGCCCGCCCAGGTGCGGATCAGCGCCAGGCAGATGCCCGCTTGCGCCGGCGTGTTCGGTCCCGGCGAGAGCACGACCGCGTCGGGCTGGCGTTGGGCGAGGCTGCCCAGATCCTCAGCGTCGTTGCGCACGACGTCGATGGTCAGGTCGATTCCGGCGCGCTGCGCGGCCACATCGAGCAAATCCACGAGGTTCCAGGTGAAGGAGTCGTAGTTGTCGAGGACGAGCAGCCTCACGGGGCGGCGGCGGGCCCGAAGACGCGGAGCTTGCTGAACGAAGTCAGGGTCTTCTCATCCGCGGCACCGGCCTGGAACGGCACGGCCTGGTTGGAGATGACCGAGCCGTCCTTGCTCATCAGCACGACCACGAACGCCAAGGTGGCGCCTTTGCTCGGCACGCCGCCCGGGTAGAGGACCGAGAGCGGCAAGGACGCTTCGATGCCCGGCGCGTCGGTGCTGGCGATGACCGGACCGTCGAGCCAGGAGAAGTTGGTCGGCGTGTCGAGGTTGCGCCAGCCCGCGCCCGTGGAGAGCGAGAGATCTCCGCCGGGATAGCTCTGCATCCCAATGGACGCAAAGGCAAAGTGCGCGCCGAACGCGGCGTCGGTCTTGGTCAGCACGCTGGAGATGGCATCGTCGACCGCGCCGGTGTTGTCGGTGAGGATGGACAGCGGCGCCGTGTCCGCCGCGCTGCCGTAGTTCGGGTCGATGTACACGACGATGGCGTTGGCCGCCTCGCAGGTGCCCTGGATGCCGAAGTAGACGTTCTGCGAGTCGAACGACGCGTAGACATTGTTGATCTCGTTGAGGCCGGCACCCCAGCTCGTGCCGACGACGTTCATTGCGGCCATCGAGAAGGGGTTCCAGTCGCTGCCGACGGTGCCGTCCACGGTCGGCGTGTCGAACGGCACCATCTCGAGCGCGGCCGGCAACTTGAGCGCGGCCACGTTCGGCGGCGCGATGCTCACGTCCGCGGGCATCGGCGGCAGCGCGGGCACGGTCACCGACACGCCACCCGTGACGGCGAAGGCGTTGATGCCCACGACCGCGGTCTTTTGCGGCATCGTGCTCACGAAGGCGATCGGGAACGCCGGCTGCAGGTTCTCGCCGAGCAGCGTGATCACGCTGCCGCCCTTGGCCGCCGCCCACGTCGGCGTGATGCCGGTCAAGGTCGGCACGCCGGCCGGCTTGGGAACGACGGTCAGGGTACCCAACTTCGCGACGTCGACGCCGTTTTCGCTGCCGTCCGCATCGCCGTAGGTGGTCAGGCCCTGCCAGATGACGCGGGCGGTGAAGCCGTACTTGCCGACGGGAAGCACTGGGAATGCGCCGCTGTAGGTCTCCTCGCCCTTGCCGAGCGTGTCGTCGCTGACGTACGTGCCGGCGACCCACTGCCAGGTCTTGTCGGTGATGGGGTTGCTGCCGGCCGGTCCCCAGCCGAACTCGACGCCCAGCCCGGGCGTCTGCCCCGGCGCCTGGCTGATGGTCGGCACCTTGGCGATCGCCGTCAGCGCCGTGAACGAAGCGGCGTCGGTCGCGGTGCCGACCAGGTTCGACGTCAGCAGGATCGTCGCCGGCGGCAGCTCGTCATAAGTGAAGGCGCCGACAAGCGTCTTGGCCTTGGTGTCCGGGTTGGTCACCGTGACGTCCACCTTGCCGGGAACATGCGCCGGCGTCTTGCAGGTCAGCGTCGTGCCGTCCGGGAGGATGGAAACCGGCGTGCATTCCGTGCCATCCAGCGTCGTCTTGGCGCCCAGGGCAATGCCCGCGCCCTTGATGGTGATCTTGGTGCCGCCAGACGACGGGCCATTGGCCGGCGCGACGCTGGCCAGCGAGAGGCTCACCGGGTTGGCGACGCACTGCGAATTCACGCACGTTTCCGTGGCCTTGCACGCAGGCGCGCAGCCCGACGCCGGCGCGGCGATCGTGATGGCGGTGTTGAGGAACTTGCCCTTGGAGTCCTTCTTGAGCTCCACCGCCGCGCTAGTCCAGCCCGTGCCGGTGTCGTCCCACGCGGCGACGCCTTCGGTCTGCGCCTGCGTGGCGCCCTTGTACTCCTGGCCATCCTCCGGCAGCGCATCCCCGGTCGTCGCGACGAAGATGAACTGCACCTCGTCGCCCACCGACACGCCGCCGTCGTGCTTGCCCAGGTTCTGCTTCAAGACGAACGTCAGCTTGCCGTCGCCCGCCGCGTCGTCGCCCTTCTTGCCGTCGTCGAGCAACTGCACCGGCGTCCACTGGTTCATCGAGCCTTTGACGAAGAACTTGTTGTTCACAATCGACCACTTGGAGAACGCGGCCGCCAGCGCCTTGGTGTCGAGCACCAGCTTCAAGTCCACCGGGCCGAACTTCTTGAGCGCCATGCCGGGCACCGCGATCGTGCCGGCCGCGCCCTTCTGCACCGTGAATTTGCCGTTGGGTCCCACCCACATCCAGTGATCGAGCTCGTTCAGGGCGCCGTACTCGAAGGTCGTGTCGGCATCGGTCGAGAACTTCACGGCCGTCGAGAAGATGTGGTCGCCCGCGGTCGCGCCTTCGCGCTCATGGCCGCCCTTGGACAGCGGGCCGTCGTCGTACAGCGGCGGGAACGGACCGTCCGTCGGCAGCCACGAGGTGGCGTAGGTCACCGCGTTGGTCGTGCTGTCCCACGTGAAGGAGCCCGTCCAGCGGATGTCGCCGTCGCCGAACGTCTGGTTGGCGCTGTCGTCGACGTCGAAGGTGAGCCAGACAAAGCTGCCGCCGGCGACGTCGACCGGTGCGCCGTCGCCCGGCGTCCCGTCCGACTTGGCGCCATCGGCAGCCAGCGTGTCGGCCTTTGAATCGGAAACCGAAATGAAGTCGATGCCTGAGGCGCCGTCGCCCGTCGCGTCGTCGACCTGCTCCACCGTGTCCGGAGCCGTGCTGCCACCTTGCGCCGGAGAAGCGCAAGCGGCCAGCAGCGCCAGAAGCGACCATCCAAGAAGCTTGCGCATGACCAACCCTTCCAAATTGTGCAGTGAAAACGGAACCGCTACTGAACCGTGACTTCGTCGAGCAGGATCGCCGTGTCGAAGATCGAGTCGCCGACGTCCGTGGCGAAGAACTTGAGATCGACCTTCTTCCCGCTGCCTGCGAGCGGCGAGACGTCGACCGTGGCCTTCTGCCAAGGCGTCATCCACACGCCGCCCTGGTCGAAGCCGACGTCGGCCTGCGTCAAGGTCTTCCATTGCTGCCCGCACTTGCAGGAGCTGCTGCCGGGATCGCACGGCGACTTGCCGCCGCAGTCGTACGGGCACAGCTGGTCGATCCACACGTCGACCATCGTCAGCTTGCCGGTGTCGGCTTGCAGCGTGGCCGTGAAGCGGTCCATGAAGGACGAGCCGCAGTACTCGATGAACTCCTCGCTGTAGAACTTCCAGAAGAAGCTCAGCTCGGTCTTGGCGGCGGGGATGCAGAAGGGCTGCTCGAGCGAGCCGTTCTGCAACGTGAAGCCCATGCCGGTCGAGATGATGCCCATGTACTTGCCGGCGACGGGGATGGTGACGCCCAAGCGCGTGATGACGCGGCCGTCGCCGACCTTCTTCCAGCCAGTCAATTTGCCGAGGTCCCAGCTGGGGTTGATCAGCGAGGCATCGTTCACGTTGGCCTTGCCGCTGCTGCCGAGCAGGCGCATCCGCGAGCCGGGATAGGCGGGATCCTCCTCCGCGACCGACATCGCCTGCACGGCGCTCTGGCCCTGGTTGATCAGGCCGTCGAAGAACTTCCAGCCCTGCTGGTAGGCGAAGGCATTGGTCACGTAGTCGGAGTAGCCCACGACCGCCGCGACGCCGTTGCCCCACAACTGCACGGCCAGCGAGCCGTTGTACAAGCTGCGGCAGCTGCCCAGGTACACGATCGACGCCGGGAAGGGCTCGAGCGTGTGGCGCTGGATGAACGAAGGCACGAAGCCGTAGGTGGCATCGCCGATGACGACGCGGCCGGTCATGATGTCGGCCTGGGTGTGGTCGATTCAGACGCCGCCGTTGGCGGAGGTCAGGACGCAAGCCTGGCCTGCCGGGCAGCCCGTGCCGGCCTTGGCGCAGCTGGCGGTCTGGCTGGAAAGCGCCGAGCAGTCCACGGCTTCTCCACTCCACACGACCTCTTGGGCGCCGAGGTGTTCCCAGTGCAACGCCTTCTTGGCGTCCGTGTCCATGTCCTCGAACAGCACGTCGCCGTGGCCCGTGATGGCGATGAGGCCGTAGCTGGACATGTCGCGGTACCAGTTGAGGCGCGCCTCCCCGTCGGAAGCGGCGTCGACGGCAAACGGCGGGCACTGCTTGTCTTGCAGGGCCAGGCCGGCTTGCTGGGCTTCGTCGCCAGCCCCAGCAACCTTGAATTGGCTGGCAAAGGGCGCCAGGGCCAACGCGCGGCGGGTGCCGACGCTGTAGGTCGGCAAGGCAGCGCCGGCCTCGACGGGAGCGCCGCCGCCGCTGCGGTTGCCGGCAGGCGCGAGGCCGAGGGCGCCGACGCGGCCGGACTTGTAGCGAACCCAGACGCCGTAGCCGCCGGCGCTGGCGGGACCTGCCTCTGCGACGGAAGCATCGGCCTTCAGCTCGGCAATCGCCGCAGCTTGCGCCGTGGCCGGCGTGCCCGCCGCGAGCGCGGTGGCATAGTCCGCCTTGACCTTCGCCTGCAGCGTGACGATCTGGTTGCACTCCGCCTTGGAGAAGCGCTGCACCGCATCGACGCAGACGACCTGCGACAGGGCGTCGTAGCTCTTGCCGGACAGGGTGACCGTCGCCTTGACGCGGTAGCAGATGGGCTTGGCCTCGGTGGCCGTCAGCGAGACGCAGGTCGAATAGACGCCGTCCTTCTGCGCGGTGTCGCAGTTGGAGCCGTTGCCTGGATCGGTCAATGTCCCGACATCCTTCACATACTTGCCATCCTGGTCCACTTCGATGAGCTTGAGGCTGGCCGGGTCGACCACGCTGGTGCCGTCCGCGCCGGGCGCCGCCGCCGGGACCGCCATCTGCGCGATGAGGTTCGCGCTCTCGTTCACGAAGACCACGTACGGCGCGATGTCGGGCACCGCATCGAACGAGAAGAACGGGTTGTACGTGACGTGGATCGTGTCGGTCACCGTCTTGGCGCCCTTGGTGGCCGTCACGGTCAGCGTGTTGTCGCCCTGGGCCAGCTCGATGATGCCGCTGAGCCAGTAGGCATCGTTGTTGATCGTGCCGGACTTGCCGTTGCTGGAGCTCCACGCGATCGACTCCGGGCCGCCAAAGGCCACGCCGGAGAGCTGGATGTTGGCGCCTTCGCTCTGCGCCCATTCGCGGCCCGACGGCCCCAAGATCTTGATCAGCAACTCTTTCTGGTCGCCGGGCCCCGTGCTCGTGTCGCCCGTCTTGGGGATGTCGATCGCGATGTCCTGCCCGCCCAGGTCCGTGGTCGCGACGTCGGCCGTGTCGGGCGTGTCGGTGCCGTCCAGGCCCTGCGTGTCGACGAGGATCGCATCCTGGCCCTCGGTGTCGGTCGGCGGCTGGCCGGCGTCGGCGTCCTGGTCCGCGACGAGGTCGGCAGGTGAAACATCGTCTTTGATCGTCCCGCCTTTGACGTCCGTGGTGCCAGACGTGGTCGAGCAGCCCGCGCCCCAGGCCATTGCGGTGACGGCGATCCAGGCGATCGTCCTCGAGGTGCTGCGGCTCATGGTTCTCCGTTCTATGGCTGAATACGGGTGTTTGACGAACAAGGCGTTCTTCTTGGCGCCCGGTCTCTTGGATTCCGCAAGGAATCAGGCGGGCTGGCAAGGCACAAGGGGTCAAGCGTATCGCCTGCCGCCCGACCGCGCAAGGCACAAGCCTGCGCTACCATTGCTCCGCGGTGAAGTCGCCCGGCACCGCGTGCAGCCTTTCCTCGCTCAGCGTCACCGTCAGCGGCAGCCGCTCGGAGCCGAAGGCCGGCTCGCTGAAGCACTCGCCATCCAACGTGTACGGCCCGAACAGGTCCATGCGGTGGGCGCGCGGAAAGTCGGCGATGCCCGGCGCCGATCGCTCGGTCATCAGCGCCGGCAGCAGGCGCACGAGGCGCGCCGGATCGGTCTCGTGCACGACGCGGGCGGCGAAGCCGGGCTCGAGCAGGGGCCGCCGGATCGTGCGGATCGCCGCAATCACCAACGTCAAATCCACGGTCGAGGCGACGACGCCCGAGTACGGCAGGAAGCGCTGCCCGTCGATCCGCAAGGGCGTGTGGAAAGGGCCGAGCTTCCAGCTCTCGGCGCGCCACAGCTCGCTGCCGGCCAGGACGCCGCGCGCGAATTCGTAGAGGAAACGCGACAGCCCGAAGTAGCCGGCGCCGAAGCGGCCGTAGAGTTCGATGGCGTGGAAGGCGGCTTCGGAGCCGAAGACGAAGCCAAAGCGCGGCGCAAACGCAGCGGTTTCGCCCCAGCGCACTTCCAGCAACGGCAAGCGGCGCGCGGGCAGGCGCGACAGCGGAATCGCGTCGAAGTAGCGCAAGAAGCGGTGCAAGGTCGTGCGCGGCGGGCCGTGGATGGCGATGGTGCGGCCGACGATGTTCAAGGTGCCGCCGTTGAGGATGAGCAGGCGCGGCAAGGGCGGGCGCACGCCGGTCAGCAGCTCCGCTTCGCGGCTCAGTTCGAGCAGGGCGTTGACGGCGTGGTGCACCGTGCCATCGCCGCCCGCGACCGCGAGCACGTTGGCACCGCGCACGCACAGCAGCGTGGCCAGCGCGCGGCGCACGGAGGCGAGATCCGGCGTCTCGACCACGGCGTGCGCCTCGGGGAGCAGCTCCGCCAGCGCCTCGCGGTCCCGGCCACGCCGCAGCCGCCGGGCGCGCGCATTGAGCAGCAGACCGACCCGCACCGGCGCCGATGTGGCGCAAGCCTGCACGCGCACGGCCACTCCTGCCGGACTCAGGGCAAAGCCGATCGGGTCTGCGTGGCCCATCTGCATCGTGTTTTGCCTTGCGCTGTGGGGCATCCAAGCCCCAGGGTGGCGATTCTTGTCGGGCCACCGGCCACGTGCTAGCATCTTCGAGGCGTTCCACGTCTGCAATGCCTGTGGCACGTCCGCAGCCGCGTTCCGGTTGCAAAGCCCGTGTTGCTTTGCTGACCGCGAGCGGGAAAATGCGTTCCGTGCCAATGCCGACTGTTCTCGAGCCGAAGGTCCCATGCTGAAGCTGTCCATCCAGGATAACGAAGGTCGCGCCACCTACGTGCCGCTCGCGGACGGAGAGTTGAGCATCGGCCGCGATGAGGCCAACTCGATCTGCCTGTCGGATCGCAATGTTTCTCGCCAGCATGCCCGGCTGACGACGCGCAACGGCCATGTCTTCGTCGAGAACATCCAGGCCACCTACGGCACCCGCTTCAACAACCTGCTGCTGCGCGAACGCGCCGAGGTGATCGAAGGCGATGTCCTGCAAGTCGGCGACTATGTTCTCGAACTTGTGACGGACGAGAACAAGAAGCGCGACAACGCCCTGGTGGACGACAACGCGACGCCGGCTTCCGCCTCCTCGCCGCTCAAGGCGCGCCCGGACAATGCCACGGCGGTCGTGAACCTGGCGGATCTGGCCGCGGCGCTCAAGCCGGAGGCGGCGGGCAATGCGGTGGCGATTCCGGAGGCGGCGCAGCCGCGGCTGGTCGTCGAGAGCGAGAACATGCGCGGCCTGGAGCTGCGCATCACGCGCACCCCCATCGTGGTCGGGCGCGTGCGCGAGAACGCGGACCTGGTCATCGACCACCGGTCGATCTCCAAGGAGCACGCACGCTTGACGCGTCAGGCGGATGGCTCCTGGCAGATCCTCGATCTCGGCTCGGCCAATGGCTTGAAGGTCAACGGCGAGCCCTATTCGAAGAGCGACATCGTGAGCGGCGACCGCATCGAGCTGGGTCACGTCGCGCTGCGCTTCCTGGCGGCGGGCGCGCGCGCTCCGGCGCTGTCGGCGGCCGATGGCGCGTCGGCGAAGGCGAAGGCGCCGATTGGCCTCATCCTGGCGGCGGTCGGTGCCGTGGTGGCGATCGGTGGCGGTGCGCTCGTGTTCCTGCTGACGCGCGGCGACAAGACGCCTTCGGCTGCGACGGCGAGCGGTCAGGCTGCCGTGGCGCCCACGCCGCAAGAGGCCGCGCCGGCTGCGAAGCCGGAAGCCGAGAAGGGGCCGACGCCGGAAGAGGCGCTGCGGCAGGCGGACAAGCTGCAGCAAGGCGGCATGCTCGACGACGCGCTGGCGGTGCTCAAGGCGGCCCAGGCGGAGCACGCGGGCAATGCGCCACTGGGCGCTGCGGCCCGGCAGGTCGAGTTGGAGATTGGCTACAAGAAGGCGCTGGCCGACGCGGACGCGAACTTCGCGACCAACCCGCAGGCTTCGGTGGCCACGGCGACGGAGATCCGCGGCAAGCTCAAGGACGGCAGCTCGCTGATCGACGCGGCCGACGCGATCATCGCCAAGGGCAAGGCGGGGACGGCCGAGCCGCCGCCGCAGCAGCACAAGCCCAAGGCGCCCGAGCCGGCGCCGCGCGCGGTGCCCAAGCCCGAGCCGAAGGTCGCGCTGCACGAGAAGCCCAAGCCCGAAGCGGCGCCGCCCAAGCCGGAGCCCAAGCCCGAGCCCAAGCCGGCGCCGGTGGCGGAAGCCAAGAAGTCGGGCGCGGATCTGTACAAGGAAGGGCGCGACGCCATGCTCGCGGGCCACTCAGACGACGCCGTGAGCCTGTTCAAGCAGGCGGTCAAGGCTGGAAACGGCAAGGGTTACGGGCAACTGGCGCGCATCTTCTTCCAGAAGGGCGACAAGGGCCAGTGCGCGCAGGCGGCCAAGGCGTACCTGGATCGCTATCCGGACGCGGGCGACGCCCAGCCGATCCAGTCCCTGCTGGAGAAGTGCAGCAATTGACGCCTGCGGCACGTGCAGCGCGCTCCGCCTCCTGGGACGCGCGCAGCGAAAAGGCCAAAGGATTTGCCTGCCTGTCGCTGAGCACCCGAGCTGCTTCGTCTCAACCTGACACCCGCGGAGACCCCCATGTCCGCTTGGACTGATCCCCTGCTGCGCGCCGAAGCCGGCGAGGCGCTGAGCGCCGCTGATGCCCGGGCCCTGGCCCTGGAGCTGTTCGTCGCCGGCTATGAAGGCACGAGTTTACCTCTAGATTACGAGGAGATGCTGGCAGCTGGCCTGACCGGCGTCATCCTCTTCAAGCGCAACCTGGTGCATGGCGCGGACGGTGCGCTCGACCTCGAAGCGCTGACGGCCCACACGCGCGCCGTGCACGAGGCGGGGGCGCGCCAGCGCGGTGCCGGGCTGCCGGTGGTGTGCTCGGTGGACCAGGAAGGCGGGCCGGTGGCGCGTTTACGCAAGCCCTTCACGGAGTTGCCTCCGATGCGCAGTATCGGCGAGCGCGGCGACCTGGACCTGGCGCGGCGCGTCGGTCGTCAGCTGGGCCGCGAGTGCCTGGCCGCCGGCTTCAACGTCAACTACGCGCCGGTGCTGGATGTCGACACGAATCCGGCCAATCCGATCATCGGCAACCGCTCCTTCTCGCGCGACCCGCAGGCAGTGGCGGACATGGCGGGCGCGCTGCTGGCGGGGATGCAGGAGGCGGGCGTCCTTGGCTGCGGCAAACATTTTCCTGGTCACGGCGACACGGACGCGGACAGCCACGTCGACCTGCCGGTGCTCAGCCACGATCTGGAGCGCCTGCGGCGCGTCGAACTGCTGCCGTTTCGCGCAGTTGCCGACCAGATGCACCTGGTCATGACGGCGCATGTGCTGTTCCCCGCGCTGGATGCCAAGTGGCCCGCGACGTTGTCGCCGGCGATCCTGGAGCCCCTGCTTCGAACCGAATGTGGGTACTCGGGCGTCATTGTCAGCGACGACCTGGAAATGCAGGGCGTCGCCAAAGTGTTGGACCCGGCAGCCTGTGTACGGGCTGGTTTGAGGGCCGGCGTGAACCTCTTCCTGGTGTGCCGAAAGCGCGACGTGCTGGAGCAGGCGCTCGGCGCAGCGCAGGAGGTGCTGGCAGGGGCGCAAGAGCCGGTCCTGCGGCAGGCGGCCCTGGCGAGCATCCGGCGGGTGCGCAAGCTGCGCACGCGGCTGACGCCCGGGACGCCTAACGTGAGGACGCTGAACGAGGTGCTGGCTGATGAGGAAACCCGGTACTTGCGCCTCGATGTGGGTGCTGGCAACCTTGGAGCATGACCAAAGGCGCAATCAGCGACCTGGACGTCCGGCGACCGAGTTGGCCGGCGAGAACACGGTCGCCGCGGAAAACGCGGTGGCCGCGGAGAATGCGATGACTTGGAGACGTCCGGTGCGTTGGCTGCCCCTGCTGCTTGCGGCTGCGCTCCTGTGGAGCACGGCGTGCCGGCGCGAAGCGGCTGCCAGCAAGGGCCAGGTCGCTGCACATGCGACTGCCGCAGTGGCGCCGGCCGGGGCACGCGCGGCGCAAGCGCCGACGCCGCCGCCCTTTACCGATGACGATGACGAAGGTGACTCCGAGCGGCCGACCGGCGTGCCGGCTGCGGCGCCCGGAGAGACGACCGGCACGCGCAGCGCGGCCAACACGGTCTCCGAGGACGACGAGGACGGCGAGGACACGGACCACTGGAAGAACGTGCAGTTCGACGTGGCGAACTTCGACGAAGTGCTCGACTACGTGGCGACCTATTACATCGACGGCGCGGTCGACAAGAAGCGGCCCTGGATCGAGGCGGCGA
>CAIXAA010000380.1 GCA_903917305.1 uncultured Myxococcales bacterium
CCCGACTGCGCCGGACCCGGCTGCCCGAGCACATTCCCCAACCAGGGCGTCCACTGCGTGAACACGGAAGAGGCCTGGCGCGCGCGGCCAAAGACCTCCAGCGCCCACGACACATAGCGCCCGAAGAACTCCGCGAGTGCGTCATCCTGCATACGAATCAACTGGTTCAGCACCGGCACCGAGAAGAGCTGCGACACGCCGCGCCCCTCCAGGATGATCTGCGCCAGCGTCGCCTGGGTCAGGTCCTCCCCGTTCTGGGCGTCGAGGACCTGGACGTCCCAGCCGGCCCGGATGCGCTCGGCCAGCTCCTCGAGCGTGATGTAGCGGCTCGCTTCCGTGTCGTAGAGTCGGCGGTTGCTGTATTTCTTGATGATCACGGAACCCTCCTGGTTTCGCTTGCGCGGCCCCTTGCTCGTGTAGCAGGACGTGGCCTTGCCGGCAACATCTGATTGCTGCGCCTGCACATGTTGCACTGCAACAAAACGCGCTTGACACGAAGATACGTGTGGAAGTACCGTTGTCAGCACCGAGCGCTGGCCATGTTGCAGCGCAGCAATGGAGATGGCGATGATGCGTTGCAGCGATGCTCCGGCCCGTCCTTGGCGAGCCCTGTTCTTGTGCGGTGCGATGCAGGGAATCGGCGGCGGGTTGGGCTGGTCGCTCCTGCCGCCACTCATGCCGACCATCGCCAAGGAGTTGAACATCTCGCACGCGATGGGAGGTCTCATCTGGGGTGCTGCTGCGTTGGGCATTGCGATCTCCGCGCCCCTGGGTGGGGCAATGGTGGACAAGTACGGACCGAGACGCGTTGCGGCTCTTGCTATGTTCGTCGGATCGGTCGCATGTGCTGCGCGCGCGCTGTGCGAAAGTTCGTTTTCCTTGCTCGCGGCCATGGTCGTCTTCGGCATGCACATCGGCTTTGTCGCCCCCGCGCTGCCCAAGGCCCTGGCCGGCCACATACCGCTCGCGCGCCTCGGTCGCGCAACGGGATTCGCCTTGGTTTGCTATACCTTCGGCACCGCGCTGACCGTGCTTCTGGCGCGCTCCGTCCTGGCTCCGGCGGCCGGCGGTTGGCGGCCGTTGATGCTGATCGCCGCCGGCGCGATGGCCCTGACAGGCCTCGCGTGGTGGTTCGGCATGCGTGATCGCGTGGCGCTCTCGCACCGCGCCGGGCTGCGCGACGTGCTCGCCCTGCGCCACAATGGGCAACTGATGCGCGTCGCCACCATGCAACTGCTGATGTTTGGTGGCTATCTGGCGTTGCTCGGTGCGCTGCCGCGACTGCTGACCGAGGCGGGCGTGCCGGCGGTCCGCATCGGCCCCGCCGTCGCGCTGTGGCTGACTGCCGCGGGTTGCGCGAACCTCATCGGCCCCTGGCTGTCCGACCGCATCGGCCGCCGCCCCCTCATCCTCGGCGGCGCGATCGTGGCGTGCACCGGCCTCGGCCTCTTGGCCATCGTCGGCCTCAGCGGCGATCATGCCAGCCTTGTCAGCGCCTTGCTGGCAATCGCGGCGCTGGGTGGCGGCTGCTTCGCCCCTCTGTTGCTCGCGCTGCCCCTCGAGATCGAAGGCGTGGGTCCGAGCCGCGCCGGCGCCGCATTGGGCCTGCTCATGCTCGTGGGCCAGATCGGGGGCTTCCTCCTGCCGGTGCTGACGGGTATGTTTGCGGAGCACGGAGGCTTCGCCGGCGCGCTGGGTCTGCTGGCCGTCGTCCACGGGCTCGTCGTCCTGCCGGCTCTCGGCCTGGTCGAGACGGGACGGCACGCCGTGCGACCGCAGGGCGGGGCGAGCAGCGCTGCCGAGGCGGAGCAGGTGGCGGCATGAACATCCGCAGGAACCAAAGCATGAAAGCGCAGTTGCTTGGTGCAAGCCGTCTCGTCGGTGGCTGCTATGCAGACGGGGCGACGTGGCTGCGGTTGCAGCGTGCCAGCGTTTGTTGCACTGCAGCATTGGCCATCTTGTGCGCCTGCAGCACGACGCCGCCCCCCGCGTGCACCGTTGCCGCAGACTGCGCCTCGGGCGTGTGCCACCCGGACGGAACCTGCGCCCCAGTCGCAGCGGACGCGATCTCGCCGAAATTCCTTGATGTTGCCGGCGACGGCTCCGCTGCCAAAGGCACGGACGGCGGCGCCCATCCCGACACCGCTTCGGCAACCGAAGTCGCGACGGGCGATTCGGGCGGCCAGGTCCTGGGCTGCCAGCCCAACCATGACGGCATCGTGTCGCGGTCCGAAGTGCCGATTGCGGCAGGACTTCAGGCCACGTGGCGCGCGACGACCAACGCCACTGTCAACAGCGCTGGTGCGCCGCAATCAGACGGCAGCAAGACGTGGGACCTCTCGGGCACGCTCGCAGGCGACCACACGGTGACGCTGCAAACGAACGCGCTGGCCGGTGCCTGGTACGCGAGCAACTTCGCGGGCGCCACGTATGCAACCAAGATGGCAGAGGATTCCGATCTCATCGGCGTCTTCGAAGCGACGCCGGATGCGCTGCTGCTGCGCGGCGTCGTGTCGCCGGCTGACGGCCTGGTGCGCACGCTGCTGACCTACACGCCGCCGGTGCCGGTGCTGAGCTTTCCCTTGCAGGCTGGCGGACATTGGCATACGGCGGCGACCGTCACCGGCCAGGCGCAGGGCGTGCTGGTCACCTACTGGGAGACGTGGGACTCGACCGTCG
>CAIXAA010000381.1 GCA_903917305.1 uncultured Myxococcales bacterium
ATCGATTTCGCCAACGCGTGCCCGGACTTCCAGGTCACGTCGCTGCACTTTCACTTCCCGCAGCTGGTCAAGAACATGATCCGCTGGTCGCTGTTCTGCGCCGCGACGAAGCGGGAGATGCGCCAGAACCTCGACTGGACGCCGTTCTTCGAGATCGCCAAGAAAGATCTGCCGTTGAACGAGCGCTTGAGCGCCTACGCCGGCATCGCGCGCGAGCGCATGGAGGCCGACCGCTTCGGCGAGTTCTGCGAGAAGCACCTCGGGCACCTCGACGAGGTCGCGCTGGAGTTCTTCGCGACGGACCGCGCCAAGGAGATCTTCCGTACGAAAGTCGCGGCGTTGTATCCCGCGCACGAGGTGGAGCGCTTCACGGAGCACTTCTGGGGTCTCGTGGGATTCTGGCGCAAGACCGAAGCGGATCGCCTCGCAGCGCGGCCGGCAGCCGCCCCCAAGACCAAGACTCGCAAAGACAAAGCCTGAGGAGCCAAGCATGAAGACCAACGCCCGCTGGTACTCGCCGCGCCTGGAGCAGGAGATGCACGTGGTGCGCTGGGGCTTCCACGGCGTGCCGCTGCTGCTGTTTCCGACCGCGGGCGGCGATGCTGAGGAATGCGAGCGATTCCTGATGATTCGCGCGTTGGAGCCGTTGATTGGCGCCGGCCGCATCAAGGTCTACACCTGCGACAGCGTGGCCGGGCGCTGCTGGATCGACAGCTCCACCAGCGGCCCGCAGCGCGCCTGGACCCAGCGTCGTTTCATGGACTTCGTGCGCCACGAGATGGTGCCGGCGATCCGCGCGGACTGCCGCACGCCGAACATCGACATCGTGACGGCCGGCGCGTCGATCGGCGCCTACAACGCCTTGCACGCCATCACGGCACATCCGGACGTGTTCTCGCACGCGATCTGCATGAGCGGCACGTTCGACCTGTCCAAGCGCATGAACGGCGCGGCAAGCGGCGATTTTCACTTCGCTTCGCCGTTGCACTTCGTGCCGTACCTGGGCGAGGGTGATCAACTCAACCGGTTGCGGCAACGAATGATCATCCTGGCGACCGGCGAGGGCCGCTGGGAGAACCCGGGCGAGTCGTGGCGGGTGGCCAACATCCTGGGCGCAAAGGGTATTCCCAACCGCGTCGACCTGTGGGGCCCGGATCACGACCACGACTGGCCGACCTGGCGCGAGATGCTGCCCAAGTACCTGGATGAATTGACGCGCGCCGCGTAGCAGGAAGTCCGCATGAGCCGCCACGTCGTCTTCGTTGCCCCCTACTTCATGGACACCACCCTGCGTTTCGTGCGTGCGGTGGCGGAGTTGCCGGATGTCGCGCTCGGCCTCATCAGCCAGGAGTCGCGCGATCGCCTGCCGCCGGACCTGCGCGCGCGCGTGGCCGGCTATGCGCAGCTCGACGACGCGATGAACGCCGGGCAGATCGCGTACGGCGTGGAGATGCTCAGCCAGCGGCTCGGCAAGCCGTGGCGCCTGTTGGGCACGCTCGAGCACATCCAGGTCCAGTTGGCGGAAGTGCGCGATCACCTTGGCATTCCTGGCATGGAAGCCGAGACGGCGCAGCTGTTTCGCGACAAAGGCCGCATGAAGGATCGGCTGCGCAGCGCCGGCCTGCCGTGCGCGCGGCACCGCGTGCTGCTGAGCGACCAGGATGCTTGGGATTTTGCGCGCCAGGTGGGCTATCCCATCGTGGTCAAGCCCAAGGAAGGCGTCGGCGCGGCGATCACGTTTCGCGCCGATGGCGACGAGGAGCTGCGCCACGCGCTGGCCTGCGTGCGGCCGAGCCGCGAGCGCCAGGCGATTGCCGAGGAGTTCATCACCGGCGAGGAGCACTCCTTCGAGGTCGTGTCCATCGGTGGCAAGCCGGTGTGGCACTCGCTCACGCGGTATGCGCCGAATCCACTGGACGCAGTACGCAACCCATGGATTCAGTGGACGGTTCTCCTGCCGCGCGAGATCCACGGTCCCCAGTGGGACGACGTGCGCGAGGCGGGCTTTGCCGCGCTGCGCGCCATGGGCATGGGCACGGGGCTGACGCACATGGAGTGGTTCCGCAGGCGCGACGGCAGCCTGGCCATCTCCGAGATCGCGGCGCGGCCGCCCGGCGCGCAGATCATGACGCTGAACACCTACGCCTACGACATGGATTTCTACCGCGCCTGGGCGCGCTTGCTTGTCGACAGCCAGTTTGGCGCTCCGGAACGTCAATACGCGACCGGCGCGGCGTTCTTCCGCGGGCAAGGCGGCGGGCGGGTGCAGCGCATCCACGGGCTCGATCGCGCGCAGAAGGACCTGGGGCACCTCGTCGTCGAGGCGCGCTTGCCGCAGATCGGCCAGCCGGCAGCGTCCAGCTACGAAGGCGAAGGCTTCGCCGTGCTGCGACACAAGGAGACCTCGGTCGTGCAAAACGCGCTCCGGCACCTCGTGTCGACGGTGCGGGTCGAGTTGGGCTGAACCCTCCCCCGAAGTCCATTGTTGGAGCTTGCGCTGCGCCCTGGTAAGGTAGACCCGGGTCTGCTGTGTCTTCGGTCGCTGGGGGGCTGGCGAAGGAGGATGGGTGCCCGAGCCCCTCGTGATTCTGTTCATCGACGCCACGGTCTCGCGGCGCCTGTCCTGGTGTGCCGCGGCGACGCGCCTGCAGTGGCCCGCTCCCGTGACGGTCACCTGCGCCAGCCTCGCGGCGCCCACCGACGCTGCCGCGACTGCAGAGGCTTGCGCGACGTTGGCGCAGGTCCAGCTGGCCCGGGTCGATTTCGTCGTCACGCTGGATGAATCCGTGCGCCGTGCCGCAACGGGTCCGGCGGCCGTGCTCGTGGCGCCGGGAGCGCTCGCGCTCGGTGCCGAGGGCGTGATGACCCTGCACCTGCCAGACATCGACCCGACGGAGCAGGCGAACGCGCAGCACACGCTGCAGGCACACCTTGCCGCGCTCCTGGAGGGTCACCTCGTCGAGACGCTGCTGGCGCGCCGCCGACGCCGCTCGCTGGTGGCGGGTGTCGCGTCGCGCCAGGCCACGCCGTCTGGCGCGGAGCCAGCCCAGCCGGCCGTGGAGGTGTTCCACGGCATGGTCGGCGGCACGCCAGTGATGCGCAAGTTGTTCAAGACCATCCGAAAAACCGCGCAGAGCGACCTGCCCGTGCTGATCCTGGGGGAGACCGGTGTCGGCAAGGAGCCGGTGGCGCGCGCGCTGCACCAGGAGAGCGACCGGCGCGACATGCCGTTCATCGCCGTCAACTGCGCGGCCTTGCCTGAGAATCTCGTGGAGAGCGAGCTGTTCGGCCATGTGGGCGGCGCTTTCACGGGCGCGAACCAGCCGCGGCGAGGCCGCTTCGAACTGGCCGATGGCGGCACGATTTTCCTGGATGAAATCGGTGATTTGCCACCGCAGATCCAAGTCAAGCTGCTGCGTGTGCTGCAGGAGCGCTGCTTCGAGCGGGTGGGCAGCGAGAAGACGCAGCAGGTCGACGTCCGCGTCCTCAGCGCGACGAACCGCGATCTCGAACAGGGCGTGCGCAGCGGCTGGTTCCGCGGCGACTTGTTCTACCGTCTCAATGTGTTGCCGATCCACGTGCCGCCCCTGCGCGAGCGACGCGAGGACATTCCCGCCCTCGCCACCCATGTCCTGCAAGGCATCGGCCGCGAAACCGGCCGCTATTTCAGAGGCTTGCCAATGGTGGCCGTCGATCGCTTCCTGGCGTACGAGTGGCCGGGCAACGTGCGCGAGCTGATCAATGTCGTGCAGCGAGCGGCCGTGCAATCGAGCGGCGACGAGATCTGCATCGCGCCGCTCGGCCACAAGGCTGCGAGTGGTGGACCGACGGCGCCAGCGCTGTCCTTGCCGGCGCAGGCTGGCAGGAGCGCCGGAAGACCGGCCAAGTTGAAGGACTCCGACATCCAGCGAGCCATGGCCTGGACCGGCGGCAACTGCGCCGCGGCGGCGGAGCGGCTCGGCATCGCGCGCTCGACGCTCTACCGCTACCTGGAGCGGATGGG
>CAIXAA010000382.1 GCA_903917305.1 uncultured Myxococcales bacterium
AGCCTGCAGTGCACTTGATGCACTGCCAGCAGCGATGGATATTCTCGCCGATCTGCGTGCGCACCATCGCGGCGAAGGTCTCCGCCGACTCCGCCGGGCAAGCTTTGGTGAGATTTTCTACGCCGGCGTCCATCGTCTCATCCCTGTGTACCCGAGCGAAGTCCTGCCGCCTTGACGATCTCGGGCACCGCCTCCTCCCACTCGATGGCCATGATGTGCACTCCGGCGACGCCTTCGATCTCGCGGATTTCCTGGATCAGCTCGACGCAGATGCGCTTGCCTTCCTCGCGCCAGGCCGTGCTGCGCGCCGTCTTGTCGTCGCCGGCTATGCCCTTGACTGCCGCTTCCAGGCGCGCGTCCAAGGACTCGGGCACCGCCATGCCGGGCACGTTCAGGCGCAAATGGCGCGCCATGCCGGGGCTCTTCAGGGGCCCGACGCCGGCGAGGATCGCCACTCTTTCGTGTGCGCCGAGATCGACGACCTTCTTCATGAATTCGCGGAAGCGCGGCACGTCGTAGACCAACTGGGTCTGGATGAAGTCGGCGCCGGCCTGCGCCTTCTTGCGCAAACGGTAGGGCCGCATGCCGGCAGGGTCGGCGAAAGGATTCGCCGCCGCGCCGATGAAGAGGCGTGGTCCGCCGCCGGGAATATCCCTGCCGTTCTGGTAATGATTCTCGTCGCGCATTGCGCGCACCATGGCCACCAGCTGGATCGAATCGATGTCGTGCACGTTCTTGGCGCCCGGATGGTCGCCCTTCGACTGGTGGTCTCCGGAAAGGCACAACAGGTTATGCACGCCATGGGCGGCGGCGCCGAGCAGGTCCGACTGCATGGCGAGCCGGTTGCGGTCGCGGCAGGTCATCTGGATGATCGGCTCCAGCCCTTCTTCTATCATGAGCAGGCCGGTCGCGATGCTGCTCATGTGCACCACGGCGGCCTGATTGTCGGTGACATTGGCGGCGTCCACCCAGCCTTTGAGAATCTGCGCCTTCTTGCGCACGAAGGCGGCGTCCCAGCCGCGCGGCGGCCCGAGTTCCGCAGTCACGGCAAAGTGCCCTTGGCGAAGCGCGCGTTCCAGATTTCCGCCGCTCTTCCGAGCAGCCTCCGCGGGCTCGGCTGCTGCGTTGCCCTGGCTCATTCGCCGCCCTCCTGGCCCTGTTCCGCAGGCAGGCGCAGATCGTCGCGCACCATGCGCCGCGGCCCGCCGTCGCGGCTCGTCGCCCAGTCCTTCGGCGCTTCGATTGCCATCAGGCTTTCTGTCATGCCCAGCGCCTCGGCCCTCTCCCAGATCATGTGCCAGGCGCAGGGCAGCGCCGCGTCGACTTCGCAGCGGCCGTTCTGCGAGCCGCCGCAGGGGCCGTTGAAGAGCTGCTTGGCGCAGCGGCTCACCGGACAAATGCCGCCGGTCTTGTCCAGAACGCAGGCGCCGCAGCCCTGGCAGCGCTCCTCCCAGACCCCCTGGGCAGAGGGCAGGCCCATGAACAGGGTATCGAGTGCCGGCAGGATGCGCGTGGCGGGAAAACGCTCGGCCAGCGTCTGCACGCCGACGCCGCAGCCGAGCGACAGCACCGCGTCGTATTCCTTGATCTGTTCGGCCAAGGGCTCGAGGTACTCCCATTCGCACT
>CAIXAA010000383.1 GCA_903917305.1 uncultured Myxococcales bacterium
GGTCTGCCGCAGCTGCAGCGCGGCGAGCCGGACGAGGGCCAACAGCGGCTGCTGTGAAGGATCCCGGCGGTGCCAAGTCCTGAATTCGTGGCGATTTCTGGCAAGGATGGCGCCGTGCAAATCGCGGTGCGGGCCCAGCCGGGTGCCAAACGCAGTGCAGTCCTGGGGTTGCACGGCGATCGCATCCGCATCGCCATTCAAGCGCCGCCGGTGGACGGCAAGGCGAACGAGGCGCTCGAGCGGTTTCTCGCGGAGCTGCTTGGCGTTCCACGTTCGCGGGTCGCCGTCACAGCCGGCATCAGCAGCCGCGACAAGCGCGTCACCGCCGAAGTGGGGCTGAATGCAGCGACCGCCTGTTTCGCGGCTGCGCTGGCGGGTTCACGAAGTGGATGATCTGTGAACGAATCTCGACTTGCCTTGCCGCAATGCGCTCCATGGCATAGATTCACGCCTCCTTCGGCCCTGGTTCTGGAGCCTCGATGACCCTCGCCCACGACATGGCGCGCCACGACGTCGACGATCTGCCGGCAGCATCCCTTGTCGACAACATGTACCGGATCGTGCGCCTCATCGGCCGCGGCGGCATGGGTTCGGTCTACGAAGCGGAAGACATTCGCCTGGGTCGCCCCGTCGCACTCAAGGTCTTGCGCTCGGATCTGGCCAAGCAGCTGCAGGCGGACGAGCGCTTCATCCAAGAAGCCAAGATTCTCGCCCGCATCCGCTCGCCGTTCGTCGCGACGGTCTATTCGATCGGCGCCACGGAAGCCGGGCGCACGTACATCGCGATGGAGTACATCGATGGGCAATCGCTCGGCGATCTGCTCGACCGCGAGCGCTGGCTGCAGGTGCCGCGCGCCGCCAAGATCTGCCAGCGCGTGTGCGAAGCGCTGATGGAAGCGCACAAGCTCGGCATCATCCACCGCGACTTGAAGCCGGACAACATCCTGCTGACGCGCCTCGGATCCCTGGACGACTACGTGAAGGTCGTGGACTTGGGGCTGGCCAAGCACATGCAGCCGTCGGGTTCGGGTTTCCAACCGCGCCTGACGCAAGCGCGCCTCGTGGTCGGCACGCCGGCGTACATGAGCCCCGAGCAGGCGGCCGGCAACGAAGTCGGGCCGGCGAGCGACCTCTACTCGCTCGGCGTCATCTTCTACGAGATGATCTGCGGCTTTCTGCCGGTCGATGGCGAGTCGCCCCAGGACTTCCTGCGCGCCCACCAGCTGCAGGCGCCCGTGCCGCTTGCGCAACGGCGCACGGATCTGGTGTTTCCGCCGCAGTTGGACGCGTTCTTCGCCCGGGTGCTGGCCAAGTCGCCCAAGGATCGCCCGGCGGATGCCCGCGAGTTCGTAGCGGAATTGGACCGGCTGGAGGGTGTCGTCGCCCAGTCGCGCTCGTCGCGGGCGCCGACGCCGAGCGGTCGCATCGCGCGCCGCAACAGCTCGGCCGTGGGCCCGACGCTGGATCTGCTCGAGGAACGGCTCGATCGCGCCAAGGATCGCGTGCGGCTGGAGACGATCGGCGTCGTGTCGCGCACCCGCGGCATGCTCTACGAGGCGCTGGACGGCTTTGTCGCGCACCTGGCTGAGCGTGCCGATGCCCCGGTGGTCGTGCGCGTGCGCGTGCCGCGTCCGGGCGAGAGGCTGCCGCTGGCGTGCCTGTTCGACGAAGTGCGTGTTCGGTCAGGGCTTTTTGACGACGATCCACCGTCGCTGGCGCGACGCAAGCTGCTCGCGTGGGTGCAGTCGCTCATGCCGGATCGGCCGGACCGCGCCAGCCAGGTCGCGCACCTGATCGGCCTGTTCCTTGGCGTCGAGTTTCCCGACTCGCCGCACCTGTCGCATGCCCGCGCCGTGCCCGAAGTGGCGCGCATGGCGGCGGGTGCCGCACTGGCAGATGCGCTGCGCGGCATTGCCGGCCGTAGCGTGCTGGTGCTGATCCTCGAGCGCGCCGACCACTTCACCGAGTCGGAAAACGCCTTCCTGCGCCGCCTCGTGCGGCAGCTGGGCAC
>CAIXAA010000384.1 GCA_903917305.1 uncultured Myxococcales bacterium
GCCGCATCCATTCCGAGCAGCGATTGAAGGCGGCGCCGGGGTCGGCAGGGCACGAACTCGTCCAGGCGCCGCCAGTCGTCTCCAAGGAACTCAGCCTCATCCTGGCCTGCGCGTCCATGGCGATGGTCAACAACATCTTTGCCTTCCGCATGCTGGTCTTGCTGCGTGCGCGGGACTGGCGCGGCCAGCGCGACCTTCAGTTCTTTCAGGAACTGGCGGAGTTCGATCGGCGCGTGACGGGCGCTGGCGCGCCTTGACCAGCAAAGAATGCCACCTATGATGCCCTTGGCCGTGACGCTGGCCGAGAGTCGGGGCAGCGGGCAGCAGGCGCAGAACCAAGGAGTCAATCGTGGGAAACGCAAATCAGAATGACGACCTCAACGAGGCGCTGACGCGCTCGAGCCGCGGCGCCCAAGAAGTGGCGGCGACGCTCGACCTGGCTCGCGTTGATCCCGCAGTGCTTGAAGATCTGCTCGACCAGAGTGCCGACGCAAGCGACCTCGAAGTGGCCCTGGGCCTTGCCGCGCCGCAAAAGTAGACGAAACGATGCTGAGTCTGCTGCCAGGCGACCACGTGCTCGATCCTTGACGGCGGACATCAACCGCCCTCCACCACGACGTAGGGGCTAGCCAAGTGGAAGGGTCCGGACCACGCGACGCAGACTCCCTCTTCAACGCGTCCATCGCGTTATTCGACCAAGGCCAGGATGCGGCAGCGGTCGCGGCCTTGAACAAGGCTATCCAGCTCGCCGGCATGACCGCTGCTTGTCTCTGCCGATTCGGCGCAGGATTGTTGATTTCAAACTCCCGCGCGGCATACGCACTGTTCGACAAGGCCATCGGACTTGACGGTGGCGCGGATGCGGCATGGGCGTATTTTGGAAGAGCCGGCGCAAACATGGAACTCGGCAATCGCGATGCCGCGATCGCCGACTACTCAGCATCAATCCGCATCACACCCAACTGGAATGCATACTCGAACCGTGGGGCGGCGCTTGCCGACGCCGGTGACGTGGCCGGCGCCATCTCGGACTTTACGGCCGCCATGGCCCTCAGTCCGGATGACGCTTGGTCGTACATCAAGAGGGGCGCGCTGCGCCACGAACTTGGCGATCACGCAGGCGCCATCCTCGATTTCTGTGAGGCCGTAAGACTTTGGCCGGATCATGCCGAGACCTACCGCAGTAGGGCCAAGGTGTTCGAAGCTATTGAAGATTGGGACGAGGCGATCGCGGACTACGGGGAAGTGCTCCGCATCAACCCTGGCGACACTGACGCGTACCGCTGCCGCGCGATTGCGAGGGCCGAGTCCGGCGACGATGAAGGAGTGATTGTCGATTGTTCCGCGGCGATCTCCTTGGACGCCACCTGGCCCAGCGACTACGCATTCCGCGGGGGCGCCAAGCGGCGGCAGGGGGACTACGGCGGCGCTGTGCTGGACTACGCCGAGATGCTGCGCTTGGTTGCGGAGCCGAAAGCTGCCGAGGCTGCCGAGGCCTTCGCGGCTGACCTTCGCGACTGTTTGGCTGGGGCGCTGAAGGCGCAAGGCACAACAGCAGTTGCCAGCGCCGCCGCCCCTTGTCTGTTCACGCAAGGCGACCTCGACGCCATCACCGCTGAACACACTCGCGAGTACGACCGCCTGGTGAAGCGCTTCGACGACGCTCAAGCTTCACTTCGGAGGCGGGCACGTGGCGCAGAAGCGGCGATCGTCGCTGCCCACGCCGAGCAGTATCGACTTCTTTCGTCGCAGCAGGGCGTGGTCCACATAGGGCCGGCCTTGGCCGCGGTAGTGGATCGGGGTGCCAACTTCCAGACCATGGTCGCGGTCGAAGCAGGCAATTCTGAAGGGCTGGCACGTGATCGCATCGAAGCTGTGGACGACGCCATGGCAGCCGTGGCCGAGTACCAGGCGGCAATTCAAGAACTCGACGAAGTGGCAGAGGAAATCGCAAGCGGAGCGAATCTCTTCACAAAGGACGATGTCGCCGCGATCGCCGCCGAGATCGATGGCGAGTACGATAGGACGGTGCGGACCTTTGAGCTGTCCCAATCCAAGTTGCGGATGCGGCTGGCGGGAATCCAGCGCGCCTACGTCGCAATGACCAGGCAGAACAAGGCAATCCTCGCCATTCTGGAAGCGGCGAGCGACGCCCAGGACGCACAGGTCGAGATCGCTGCCAAGTTCGACGCCATCCAGCGGTCGTTGGAGCAAGCGCCCCAGGAGGTCTCCTTCTTCGACGAAGCCGAGGAATTCCTCCGCCCGAAGTTACCGCCCGGCTAACACCCTGGCCCACAACCGCCAAGAAGCGTAGCATCCCCGCGGCCCGACGCCCCGTCCTGCCTCAAGCCCCAGGCCGCCGATGACCCCGCCCAACCTCT
Organism: uncultured Myxococcales bacterium; assembly: GCA_903917305.1. Taxonomy (GTDB): domain Bacteria; phylum Myxococcota_A; class UBA9042; order UBA9042; family UBA9042; genus CAIXAA01. Next base: position 2,382 of record CAIXAA010000384.1, read on the forward strand.
CCGAAGACCACCGCCAGGAACTCCTGCACGCCCTGCGCACTGGCATCCCGCCGACTCGCGCTCTACACCACATCCAGGTCGGCCGCGACCTCGAATGCCGGTCCCTGCTCGCCAGTCTCAAGGTCGCCATGGCCGGCGGCTACGTGTTTCGCGGCATCACTGGCCGGTACGGCTCGGGCAAGTCCTTCATCCTTGAACTCATGCGCGACATCGCACGGTCGGAGAAGGGGCACATGGTCAGCGTGCGCGCGGAGCTGACGCCGGATCGGCGCCTCGCGGGCAAGACTGGCCAGCCCATCGACCTGTGGCGCGATCTGGTCCGTAGCTTGACCACTGGCGACAACGCCGAGTCGGGGACTAGCCAACTGCGCGTCCTGCTTGAGGCAATCGTTGCGCGAGCGGCGGAACTCGCGTCGCTGCAGCGCAAGCCCCAGGCTGCAGTCCTCGACGGCCTGCTTTTCGAACTGCACGACCGGGGCGGCGACGCGTGGGCTGATGTCGTGCGTGCCTTCTGGCACGCCAGCGTGAGCGGCGATGACGCGAGAATGCGAGCCTGCGGGCGGTGGATTGCGGCGGGATTCAACAGCAAGACGGACGCAAGGCAGGCCACTGGTGTCGCCTACGCCGACATCGGCCTCGTAGACCGACTGCGCTTCCTGACCGCGCTCGCGCGGGCGGCGGGCTGGAAGGGGCTGTTCGTTTGCATCGACGAGATGGACAAGCTGAACAGCATTGCCCACAAAGGCAGCCGGACGGCCAATCTGCAGGAAGTGCTGCGCCTCGCCAACCTTGGCCTCGAACCGGGCGGCGCGCCTGGGCTCGCCGTGTTCCTCAGCGGCGCTCATGCCTTCGTGGACGACCGCGACTTTGGCGCCGCGAGCCTGGAACCGCTGCACCGCCGCCTGAGCCGGAACATCTGGGCCGATGCCGACGCCGCCCAGCCGTTGCACGACCACTTCGGCACCGTGATCCGCCTCGGCAACCTCAGCGCTGCCGACACGCTGCGGCTGCTGCACAAGATCCGCGACCTGCACTTCGCCGACGCGAAGGCGGCTCTGGTGCTGTCGGACGACGGCGTCGCCGCGTACATGGCGCACGTCACATCGTTTGTCGGCGCCGACACGCACTTGAAGCCGAGCCAGACTGTCCGCGAATTCGTGGGCTTTCTCGATGTGCTCGACCAGAACCCGCACATCAGCTGGCAGGAGTTGCTCGCCAGGCGGAGCGCGCCGCGTGACCGCGGGCTGAAGGCACCGCTTTCGGGCGGCACGCGCGCCAATGGCCATGACGATGAGCGCATCTGACCCCGCGCCCTGGACCTCCGCCGATTGCTTCCGCCGCCTTCGTCCCGGCGTGCAGGACTGGATCACCGCCCAAGGCTGGCGCGAGATCCGCCCGCTGCAAGTCGCCGCAAGCCAGCACATTCTGACGACCGACCAGCACCTCTTGCTTTCGGCCGGCGTCGCCAGCGGCAAGACCGAGGCCGCGTTCCTGCCGATCCTGAGCCAGCTTCCCAACTTGCCGGCCGACGGCTTTGAAGTCCTCTACATTGCGCCGCTTGTCGCCCTCATCAACGACCAGGCCGGGCGGCTGCAGCGGTTGGCGGCCAGCATCGGACGCGACGTGACGGCATGGCACGGCGATATCGCGCAGTCGGTCAAGGCCAACGCCCGCAAGCTGCCACGCGGCGTGCTGCTCATCACGCCCGAGTCGCTCGACAGCTACCTGGCGGGACACCCGACCGCGGCAAGCGCAGCGTTCAGTGCACTGCGCTACATCGTCATCGACGAAGTGCACGCCTTCCTGAACGCCGAGCGCGGGATGCAGCTCCTGTCAGTGCTGGCAAGGCTGGAAGCCAACGCCGGTTGCACGCCAGTGCGCGTCGGTCTCAGTGCGACCCTGGCCGATGTCGGTGTCGCAAAGGCGTGGCTGCATCCCGGCGCGCCCGATCGCGTCGTACACGTGCTGGACCCGGCCCCGCGGCGACCGCCGCGCATCGAGTTGTTTGCTCAGCTGGACGCGACCGAAGTGCCAGCCGAGCGCCGCAGTCGCAAGGGAGCCGCGAGCCGGCCGGGCAGCCAGGATCTTGTCGCGCAGGCACTGGCCAGAAGCGTGCTGCGCGGCAAGCACCTCGTCTTCGCCAACGGGCGAAAGCTGGTCGAGCAAGTGACCGACGCCCTGACCGTCGCGGTGCAAGCCCAGCGCTCGCGCACCGAAGTGTTCGCGCACCACAGCAGCATCGCCAGGTCCGGCAAGCAGGCTGCTGAAGCCGCGCTGCGCAGCGAGGATTCGCCAGACGTCTGCCTCGTGTGCACGTCCACGCTCGAACTCGGCATCGACGTGCCGCAGGTGGCGTCGGTGGCACAGATCGGCCCGCCGCCTGCAGTGTCCAGCCTCAAGCAGCGCGCCGGGCGGTCTGGGCGTGGTGACGCTCAAGGCCGCTTGCACCTCTACTGCCCGGAACCCGCGCTCGACAGCCGTGCGTCTCTCGTCCAGCGGCTGCGGCCGCAACTCGTGCAAGCCATTGCGATGGTCGAACTGATGCAGGAAGGCTGGCTGGAGCCGCCGCAAACCGGTCTGCCGCACCTGTCCACGCTCGTGCACCAGGTCCTGTCGCTGCTGCTGCAGACTTCCGGCGCGGGGCCTCGCGAGATGTGGACGTTGCTCTGCGAGCGCGGGGCATTCCGCGCCGTCGATTGGCCGCTGTTCAAGCGATTGCTCTCGCAGCTGAAAGCGGTAGGTCTGGTTCGCCAGGAAGAGGATGCGCCAACCGTGCGCCTGGACGTCGCCGGGGCCAAGATCGCGACGCATTACAGCTTCCCCGTCATCTTCGAGACGCCGCGGGAGTGGCAACTCGTCGCCGATGGCAAGAAGCTCGGCACGCTGCCCCGCATCCTGCCGACCTTGCCGAAGGATCTGCTCCTCTTCGCCGGCCGCCGCTGGCAGGTGGTCGCGGTCGACACGGCGCGCCACGTGCTGGAGGTCAAGCCGTCCAAAGCCGGTGCTGCGCCGGACTTTGGCGGGTCGGTCGCGCCCGTGCACGACGCCGTGCGCCAGAAGATGCGCGCCCTCTACTTGGCCTCGCACATGCCCGACTTCTGCGATGAAGTGGCTGCCCGACTGCTCGCCGATGCCCGCACTGCGTTCGCCAGCGTCCAACTCGGCGCCACGCCGTTGGTTCAGGACGGCGTCGACACGCTACTCTTCCACTGGATGGGCGATCGCACCGGCGCGACCTTGCGGCTGCAGCTTGCTGCGCATGATCTGCGCGCCATGGACGAGGGCGTGTGCCTGCGCGTGGCCGGCACCGACCGGACCTCGCTGGAAGGGACCCTTCGCGTCATCGCCCAAGCGCCGTGCCCCGACCCGGTGGCGCTTGCCCAAGCGGTGCCGAACAAGCGCGCCGAGAAGTACGACGAGTTTCTCGGGCAGGAACTGCTCTCGATCGAGTATGTCCATCGAATGCTGGATGTTGCGGGTGCACTGGCGGCTACGCTCGCGATCTGCGCGCCCGCCCATTGACCACACTGTGGGTTCATGGGAGCGGCCTTTGCCGGTCGGACACCCGCTCCGACACCCGCCACCGGTCCATCCGGCAGCGCCAAGCAGCACCGAGCCCAAGGTCGTGCCGTTCGTCTCTCACGCCGCCGCGAGCAACAGTGCCACGTCCACCGGCTCGCTCACCTGCATGGCGATCGGCACGTGCAGGCGCGCGATCGCCGCCGCCGGCACGCCGTTCGGCACTTCGCATCGCGGCGACCCGTTGACCACAATGGTGTGGTCGTCGACAACACCATTCCCATGCGAAGCAGCTGCTGTGGCGCGCAGTTCCCAGCAGATCGCCCGCTGGCGCCGACATTGCCGCGATCGAGCGATCACCCGGTGTGGACAGCGCCGCACCAGCCCGCATCAGCTATCGCCGCCGCCAGCCGGAACACACGGCTTTGTACCAGATCATGCGCGA
>CAIXAA010000385.1 GCA_903917305.1 uncultured Myxococcales bacterium
AGCACAAGGTCACGCTCGGCAGCTACTACATGGACGTGAGCGAGACGACGGTGGCGCAGTACAAAGCGTGCGTCGATGCCGGAGCTTGCGCGCCAGCTCAGGACGACATGATGTTCAAGTGCGCCAGCGGTCCTTGGCTGTACGACTGTTGGAGCACGGGAACGGAGGTGCCGCCCACGCTGGAAGCGTCGCCCTACTGCAACTGGGGCAAAGCCGGCAAGGAGCAGCACCCAGTCAACTGCATCAACTGGACGCACGCCCAGCAGTACTGCAAGTGGCGCGGCGACGCCTACGACCTGCCGACGGAGGCGCAGTGGGAGCTCGCGGCGCGCGGCAGCTGCCAGCAGAACGGCAGCGCGGCCGACAGCCCGACGTGCGGGGCGGCCATGCGCACGTATCCGTGGGGCGAGACGATCCCGGACTGCACGCTCGCGGTGGTGATCGCGCCGTGGTCAGGTTCGGGGCCCATTCAGGGGGCAGGTTGCGGCGCGGACTCGACCTGGGCGGTGGGCTCGAAGCCGGCGGGCGATAGTCCGTTTGGCATCCATGACCTGGCGGGCAACGTGTGGGAGTGGACGCGCGACTGGCTGGCGCCGTACACGCCGGCCGCGCAGCTCGATCCGGTGAACCTCGTGCCGGGTCAGGCGCGCGTGCAGCGCGGCGGCGGCTTTTCCAACAAGCAGGCGTCGCAGCGGGCGAGCTTGCGGTCGGACGACGGCCCGGAATACGCGGCGATTTCGCTGGGGTTTCGCTGCGTGCGCAGCTTCCCGTGAGGTTCCCGGTTCCGGCTTGAGCGTCACCAGAGCCAAACCCCGTGTCAACAGAGCCCAGCCCCGCGCAAGAGTGCCAACCGCCCGTCCAAGAGAAGCAACCGCCGCGACAAGACAACCAACGGCCTGCTCCACCCTTCCGCGCGCCCGGCAAGCGAGGCAAAGCGCCCCTACGATGCATACCGCCCCGCCAACGCCACCGCCGTCGCCGCCATCTCCGCCCGCAGCTCCGCCGGCGCGACCACCTCCGCCAGCTCCCCGAAACTCCTCAGCCACGACCGCAGCTGCACCGTGTCCGCCACCTGCGCGCTCAGCCGATACCGCCCATCGGCCTGCAGCTCCAGCGCCTGCCCAGCGACCAGCGGCGTCTCGCGCAGCTTGACCGCGACGAAGTCGTGCAGCAGCACCTCGAGCGCGATCGGCGCCTCCGACAGCAGGAAATCAAACGACCGGTGCGCAATCTCGGCGTCGAGCGAAAACCCCGGCAGCGCGCGGCGCGGCGCGTCCTCGACCTCGACCGACTGCATCCGGTGCAGGACCAGCTGCACGATGTCGTTGTAGCCAAACAGCGTGCACAGCAAATAGCCGACCGCGTCGCGCCAGACCAGCCCCTGCGGATGCGCTTCGTAGGTGCGCAGCTCCGTCTCGCCGCGCCGGCGGTACACGATGTGCAGGCGCTTTTCCGCCAGCAAACCCGCCTGGACGCGCTCCAGCACGTCCGGATCGATGCTCGGCGGCAGCATCGCCTGACCCGCCGGCAGCACGCGCACCTTGTCCGGCCACGCGGAAAGCGTATTGCCGTCCAGGGCATCGAGCACGCTGTGCGCGCGCTGGAAGTGCGGCTCCAGGTAGGCGCGCGTCGCCTCTGGCAGCAGGGGCTGCAGGTGCTCGGCCGCCATGCGAAACGCCAGCGCGGCGTGGACATCCATCGCCGGCAGGTCGAGCACCGCCACGTCGGCCAGCCACGACCAGCCGTGCGGCTTGTGCGCCTCGTCGCAACACAGCGGAAAGATGGTCGAGAGCTTGATGAGGTCGCGCTCCACCGAGCGCCGCGACACGCAATAGCCGCCGGCTTCCAGGTGCTCGGCCAGCCCCGCGACGTCGATCTTGCGCGGGTGGCGCGGAATGTGGCGCAGCATCATCCAATGGCGAAGGAGCGTATCCGACATGCGCAGTTCCGAACGCGCCGACAGCGGCGCGGCGTGGAGGGTCGCGCAAATCAGAGACAACTCAAGAAACTGTCAGAAGGCGCCTTCGCGGATCTGGTGCGGCGTCTTGCGCTGCAGGGCGACGATGCGCTCGGGCGGCACCGCCTCGTTCTCCGGCAGCGGCACCTGGCCCTTCTCCGCGCCAAGCTGGCGGATCGACTTGAGCAAGGCGAGCACCTGCGTGCCGTCGATGGGCTTGCTGTGCTCGTCGTACCAAGCGAACCACGGCAGGCCACTGCGCGAGTACGTCGCGGCGGTCGGCGGCGGATGCGGCGGATGCTGGCCGGTGATGGCGTGCCAGACCAAGGCATTGGCGAGGTGGACGAAGCACTTGCTGCGCGCCGTGTCCCAGGCGTCCACGCCGTACGGGTCGCTCTCGATGCTCTGGCGCATGCGGCCGCCGGCGCCCAGGCCCATGTCGGGGCTGCAGGGCGACGCGCAGCAGACATCGCCCATGGCCATGTGGCGGCGGCGGCCGGGTTGCTTGGGAAAGCGTCGGTCGAACTCGGCGCGCTGCATCGGCCGCACGAGGATTTGCAGGCCGCCGTGCTCGGCTTTGCCGGTCAGCTGCTCCTCGGCGCTGTAGCCGGAGCCCAGCGGCATCGCGACGAACTGCCGGATGATGCCCTTCTCGACGCAAAAGCCATCCAGCCACGGCTGTTCCGGCACGACGAGGTAGGATTGCGGCTCCGCGACCAGCGTGTCCGACCACGGCTCCCCCGAAGCCGCGTTGATCTTGCCCGCAGCGATCTGGATCGCGAACGGATACGGCACGTCATGGCCGGCGATGTCGTCGGAATCGAAGGACAGCCACATCGCCTCGGCCTGGTACATCGGCAGCATGACGCCGCCGTGCGCGAGCCAGGGCTTGGGCGCCAGCTCCGCGAAGTCGTCGACCTTGCGCAGCGGAAAGCTGCCGATGCCGGGCGGCAGCGGCCAATCGCGGCCGTCATCGGGGATGCGCAGCGTGCGGTGGAAGTGGATGGTCAGCCGCGCATCCTTGTGCACGTCGGGGAAGGAGAAGCTGAGGCTGTCGTCGCGGAGCTCGATCACGGGGCACCTCCAAGGTTGCCCACGCAGCATCCGCCGCGCTTGCGACAGCTGGTGTCGCGTGGCGAACGTGCCCGCGCAGCTGCGTCGATTCGTGTACACTCGCCGCCCTGCGCTGCCTGCGCGTCCCGGATCTGCCTTGCCTGCCTCCTCGAGTGCCGCCCGCGAAAGCGAAGTTGTTTCCCAAGAGAGCGCCGCCTCTCCGCCGAGTGCGCCAGCTCCTGCGCCCGGCTCGGCATTGGTGCCGCTGCTCCTGCTGGGCTTGCTGTCGCTGGTCTGGGGCAGCTCCTTCCTGCTGATGAAGCGCGCCCTGCTCGCCTTCCAGCCCGCGCAGCTCGGCGCCCTGCGCATGGCGATTGCCGCCGCGTGCCTGCTGCCGCTGGTCGTGCGCAGCCGCCCTGCCCTGCGCAGCCTGCCCTGGCGCGACATCGCCCTGGTCGGCATCTTGGGCAATGGTCTTCCCGCCTTCCTCTTCGCCCACGCCCAGACCGGCCTCGACAGCGGCACCACCGGCGTCCTGAACTCGCTGACCCCCGTGTTCGCCGTCGCGATGGGCGTGCTGGTCTTTGGCGAACGCGTGGCAAAGCTGCGCCTGTTCGGCGTCGCGCTCGGCCTGGTCGGTGCCGCCTGCCTCGTGCTCGCCGGATCGCACGGCCCGATGCGCTTCGACGTGTTGCACACCGGCATGGTCCTGGCCGCCACGCTCTGCTACGCGGTCAGCGTCAACCTCATCCGCCACCGCCTCGCCGCCGTGTCGCCCCTGCACATCGCGGGTCTCGGCCTGCTGACCGTCGGCATTCCCAGCGCGATCTGGCTGCTGGCCACGGACATCGGCGCCACGCTGCGCGACGTGCCCGGCGCGTGGACGGCGCTGGGCTATGTGACGATTCTCGCAGCGATCGGCACGGCGCTCTCGGTCGTGCTGTACAGCCGGCTCATCCAGACGGCGGGCGCGGTGTTCGCGACGTCCGTCACCTACCTGATCCCCGTCGTGGCGCTGACTTGGGGCGTGCTCGACGGCGAACCGATCGGCGTGGTCCACATGGCCGGCCTGGGCACGCTGCTGGTCGGCGTCTGGCTGGCGAACCGGCCTGCTTCGGGCCCGGTCCTCGTTCGCAACGCCGGCTGACCGGCGCGGCCAAGGCTGTCAGGGACATTCGGGGTCGGCGTCCTGCAGCATCGCGGCCGCTTCGGCGGACACGGCAATCGGCGCGCAGCCGTGGTTCTGGCCGCATACGAAGTCGAAGGACTTGGCGGCATCATGGCAACTTGCGCAGGAGCCGGCGCCGTTCTTGACCTCGGCGCCGCCGCGTTCGGCGATCTGCAGCTTGCCGGCGTCGTCGTACTTGAGCCGGAACATCTCCCAGCCGCCAGTGGCCGCGTAGGCGCTGCCGCCGCGCTTGACCATGGCTTCCAAGGGAAACAGGCGGATGATGGTGCCGATGGGATACTGCGCGCCGGCCTGGCTGCCCTGCGCGACGGCGACGGCGGCGGCCTCGGCCCCCAAGCGGTTGGCGACATAGAAGTGCCCGACTTTGGTGCCATTTTTGACGCAATCGAAATCGGCGAGGGTGGCCGCGTATTCAGACGGCGCGCTGTCCGCAGCGGCATCGGCAGCGGTGAGGGCGGCATCGGCGGCGGCGATGGAGGACGCAGCGGGCGAGGCGCAGGCGGAAAGCATCAGACAGAGCACGGCGAGGCGCATGGACAGGCTCCTGGAAAGGTGGTGGAACCGTAGCACATGCCCCGCACTGCGCAGCAGCTGAGTGGGATTCGTGGGCGATTCTGCAAGCTTGGCTTGCGACACGCCAGGATCAGGCAAGTCGGGGCCTGCCTACCGGAAGACGCGGTCCAGCGGCTCCGCATCGGATCGGGCGGTCGCCCATCCCGCACCGGCAGGCTGGTGGGACGCAGGCGGGTAGGCGACGGGCTGCGCAGCATTCGGATGCCATTGCACCGCCAACGTGCCGGCGTAGCTTGTGCCGCTTTCCGCTCCCGAAACAGCGCCTTGCAGCACGGTGTCGAAAGGTCCGGTGCGCACGACCATAGCGGCGTAGCCAACTGCGGCAAACTCACGGCTTTCCCATTGCTTGGAGTTGAGCCGGTCCACGCCGCAGGCCCAATCGCACGTGGTCGACGACTGGCCGCTGCCGAGCAGCGCCGGCTGCGTGCGCAGGAGCACGCCGCCTGTGATGCCAAACGAATCCGTCAGCAGGATCTCGAAGCCCAGACCGGTGCTCGCCTGGAACAGGTTGGAGCGGCCCTGTTGCGCCTCGTGCGAGGACTGCGTCGACGTGCTGGTACTCTGCGAGTTGGAAGGGCCGATCCACCCGCGGGAGTCCTGCCTGAAGGTCGTCGTCGTCGTCATCGCGGTGCTGTCCATGGAGCGGAACCAGGACACGGACGTGCCGGAGAACTCTCCGAGGGCGACGAGCCGCGCCCTGGGTCCGCGCGCCAGGGCGATGCGGAGGTCAATGCCCGCTCCAGCGCTGGCGCCGGCGTCGGGCCGCTCGCCTGACGATCCGGACGCAGCGGGACTGGCCGCCGGATCCATGGCGAGCTGCCCCGACACACCCACCTCCGCGACATCCCAGCTGTGCGCGATGCGTGCATGACCAAGCCATGGGTATTGCTTCGCTTCCGGAGCATTCGACTTGGGCGCGCCGCTCGTCGCGCCGCCCTCCAGCGTCCACTGACCATCGCCGGCCATCAGGCCCTTGCCGGCCGGCCCGGCGCTGGGCGGCGAGAGCGCCGATTGCGCCCACCTGGTGTCCACCGTCGTGATGGTCTGCGTGCTGGCGAAGTCGCAGCCAGGCGCCAACGTCCCGAGAATCATCCACGCGCCCAACCAGTGCTGCTTCATGGTCCGCCCCCTGCCGGCAACGGCCGGCTGGTCCATGCCTCATCACGAACCGTGCCAGATCCGCGCGTCGCAGCGCGTGCGCGAGATGTCGCCTTGTTTCATGCGGTTTCAGGACACGCAGGGTTGGCGGCGAGCGTGGCCGTTGGAGTACCCGACCTCCAACCGTGCGGGCGCCTGCTCCAGCTGCACGCCGACGCCTTCGCCACTGTGGCCGTAGCCGTCCGACGCCGCGAAAAGTCCTTGCTTTCGAAGTGCCACCGGCTCAGCCTGGGCCGTGCACGCTCCTGCGGTGCTGCACGTCCAAGATTGGGGGCAAACATGGACACGTCTCGCTGGGCTTCCTGGTTCGGAATTGCGGCTTGTCTTGTTTTCACAGGAGCTTGCGAGCCGCCCGACGACCCGCGTGACTCCGACGCGGCGGCGGCAGACGTTTCCGACGCCAGCGACACGTCCGTTGCGAAGGATGCCACCCAAGCCGGTGGAGGTGGAGGCAATGGCTACGGCGGCGGCGCCTGGGCCGCCGGCGCTTGCGGCGTGCCCTTCGAGGCCACGCCAACCGTCGATGGCACCTTCACCGGCTGGAACGCGACGCCGGGTGGTCCTCTGAACAAGACCGAATGGGCGCATGCCAAGCCCGTCCACGGCAAGTTCGGCTGGTTCTACCTCGCCGTTCCGGACTGCAACTCCTTCTACATGCTCAACGACTGGTACCACCGCGCCGAGTCGCCCATCTGCCCGGCGATGTACAACCTGTTCCGGTTCTCGACCGGTAACGGCGCGCAACACTGGGAAGTTCGCGTGTACGGCGATGGCGCGATCAGTGTCTTGCGCAATGGCGAACCGTACCAGGGCGGCAAGGGCGGCTTTTCCTACGGCCCCTCGCCCAACGAGCCCAAGCCCCACACGATCTTCGAGTTTGGCGTGACCGGTGTGCAGCCAGGCGAACTGGCGATGCT
>CAIXAA010000386.1 GCA_903917305.1 uncultured Myxococcales bacterium
ACGCCGCCTCCTTCGCCGTCATGACCTTGCTGATGAGCGGCATCAACCTCTACCTCATGGCGCTGGTCTTCAACGTCCTGCTCGGCTGGGGCTGGGGCGTGTCGATGTGGGTCTCCGCCGCGTCGATCGCCTGCTACATCACGCTCGGCGGCCTGATGAGCGCGATCTTCACCGAAATCGTCCAGTTCTTCCTCATCTGGGCCGGCCTGTTCCTGGTCTCGATCCTGGGCGTCATGGAGATGGGCGGCATCCGCGAGGTCTTCGCCGGCCTGCCGCCCGCCATGGCCTCCCTCTGGTCGACGACCGGCGATTCGGCGGGCAACGCCATGGGCGTCACCTGGCCCGGCATCGTCATGGGCCTGGGCTTCGTGCTCTCCTTCGGCTACTGGACGACGGACTTCCTCGTGGTGCAGCGCGCCTTTTCCTCCAAGGACCTGCGCTCGGCGCGCCTGACGCCCATCACCGCGTCGTTCTTCAAGATGGCGTTGCCCTTCATCGTCGTCATCGCCGGCATGGTCGCCTACAAGCTCAGCGTGCGCGGCGACGGCAGCTTCGTCATGCCCGCCGACCCGACCGACGCGACCAAGACCTGGTACGACGCTGCCTTGCCCTTGCTGATTGTGCGCTACTACCCGACCGGCCTCGTCGGCCTCGGCATCACCGCGCTCCTGGCCGGCTTCATGGCAGGCCAGGCCGGAAACGTCAGCGCTTTCAACACGGTGTTCACGTACGACATCTACCGCGCCGTGATCAAGAAGGACGCGACCGACGCCCAGCTCTTGTGGGTCGGCCGCGTCACCACCATCGTCGGCATCCTGCTCAGCGTGGCAACTGCCTATCTCGCCATGCAATTCAACGCCATCATGGACTACATCCAGGCGATCTTCTCCTGGGTCAACGCGCCCTTGTTCGCCACGATGCTGCTGGGCATGTTCTGGAAGCGCACGACGTCCCACGGCGCGTTCTACGGCCTTTTGTGCGGCATGGCGGTGTCGTTCTCCATCTTCCTTGGCTTCAAGCTCGGCGTGTTCTCCCCGGAAACGGCCAGGTTCCTGACCTTCGCCGACAAGCCTTCGGACATGACGCGCAACCTCTGGCAGGCCATCTGGGCTTGGGTTGCCTGCTTTGGCGTGACGGTCGCCATCTCGCTGGTGACCACGCCCAAGACCGATGCCGAACTGCAGGGTCTGGTCAAGGGCCTGACGCCCGACACCGATGACTCCCAAGTCGTCTGGTACGGCAAGCCGGCCTTCTGGGCTGGCGTCGCGTTCGTGGTGCTCGTCGCCTTGAACATCGTTTTTCGCTAGGCCCGCAGCCGGAACCGGAACCGGAACCGGAACCCGAGCCGGAACCGAAACCCGAACCCGACCCGGAACCAGGAGACGCAAGATGGATCCCACCCCAAGGCCGCGCGAGCCCCTGCCCATCTGGTTCTTCGTCGGCGTGATCCTCTCGGTCTACGGCGTGCTCGTCATGGTCGGCGGCATGCAGACGCAGACGCGACCGACCGTGCTGTCCGAGACGCGTCCGGCGCTGTGGTGGGGCGCCATCATGTGCGTGTTCGGCGCGGTCTTCACGACCATCGGCTGGCTGGGCCGGGACAAGGCGGAATGAGAACCTCAAGCGTTGGCGCCATGTGCATCGTCCTCCTCGCCGGCTGCAGCAGCAGCGCCGCGCCTGCCGCGGATCCCGGCGCGCTGCACTTCCCGTCCGGCTTCCTGTTCGGCACCGCGTCGGCCGGCTTCCAGCACGAGATGGGCTGCCCGACGCTGCCGGCGTCGATCTGCGAAGATCCGAACTCGGATTGGTACGCCTTCGTCACCTCCGCGGCGATCCAGGCCGACTCCGGTGCGCACCTGTTCCCCAACATCGAGCCGCCATCCGCCGGTCCCGGCTTTCGCGAGCTCTACGCATCGGACCTGGATCTCGCTCGCAACGCGCTGCACAACAACGCGTTTCGCCTGTCGATCGAGTGGAGCAGGGTGTTCCCGACGCCCACCGACGGCATCGACGGCTACGCCGCGCTCAAGCAGGCGGCCAGCCCGCAAGCGCTGCAGTGGTACCACACGCTCTTCGCGGCGCTGCACAAGCGCGGGCTCACGCCGCTCGTCACGCTCAACCACTACACGCTGCCGACGTGGATCCACGACGGCGTCGGCTGCCATCAGGACTTCGCGCACTGCACCAGGCGTGGCTGGGTCGACGCGGACAGGACCATCAAGGAGATCAGCAAATACGCAGGCTTCTGTGCGGCGGAATTCGGTGCCGAAGTCGACCTGTGGGCGACGGAGAACGAACCCCTCGCGGTCGTCCTGCCGGGCTACATGCTGCCGAGCGACGAGCGGTCGAACCCGCCCGCGCTGATGCTGCACCAGGCGGAGGCCAAGACCGTCTTCAACGCGCTGATCACGGCGCACGCGCGCATGTACGACGCCGTGAAGGCCAATGACAAAGTCGACGCGGACGGCGATGGGCAGGCTGCGCGCGTCGGCCTCGTGTACGCGATGGCGCCGGTGCGCGCGGCCGATCCGCAGAGCGCGCTCGACGTCGCCGCGGCGCGCAATGTGTTCTACCTCTGGAACCTCGCGTTCTTGGACGCGATTGCCCTGGGGAAGCGCGACGCCGCGCTGTCGGGCAACCAGGTCCTCGAGCCCGGATTGCAGGGTCGCCTCGACTTCCTGGGCATCAACTACTACGTCCGCGTCACGGTCACGGGCGCCGATGCGCCAGTTCTTCCTGATTTCACGCCACTTTCCACGTTCGATCCCACGACCATCGGGTCGGGCGAGGCCTATCCGCACGGGATCTTCGAGGACGTGACGTTCGCTTGGAAGCGCTATCACTTGCCGATGATCATTACGGAAAATGGCACGATCTGGAACACCGAGGCGCCGAATCCCGAGGGCGACAAGGGCTACTACGTCCGGCACCTGACCTGGCTCGCGCGGGCCATCGCGCAGGGCGCGGATGTGCGTGGCTATTTCGTCTGGTCGATGGTGGACAATTACGAGTGGAACCGCGGGATGAAGATCAAGACCGGCCTGTATGCCGTTGATCCCAAGGATCCGAAGAAGTTGCGGGTGCGCAGGCCGACCGCGGACGTGTACGCGGCGATTGCGGGCGCGCGCGCCGTCAGCAAGACGTTGCAGGACGCGTATCCGGCTCCGGAGGAGACCTGGGTGCAGGGCACCTGGGAGCCGCCGACGCCGTAGATCTCGAATTCAGGTCGTTTCCGCCGACGGCGCAGCCAGCCAGACCGCCCCGACAGGCCGAATCGACAGCAGGCGGACGCAGGCTGGCCCGAAGATCGGGGCGAGCACCGCTTCGTAGGCGGCTTCGCAGCCTTCGGGGAGCCAGACCTGGATGGCGCCGGCAAAACCGCCTCCGTGCACGCGACAGGCGCCGCGGCCTTGCAGGAAGTCCTCCGTGACGGCGAGCGCGAGCGCCATGCCCTGGTCGGTCGTGGCACCGGCGGGCACGACGTTCTGCAGCCAGCGCATCGAGCTGGCGCCGGAAGCCCGCACCAGCGCGAGAAAAGCGCCGAAGTCGCCGCGCTGCAAGGCGGCCACCTGCTCGGCGACGCGCGCGTCCTCCCACACGAAGTGCAGGGCCCGCAGCAAGGCACGGTCGCCCAGCGCGCGCCGGATGGCCGGCGCCCGCGCCAGCAGGTCCGCAGCCGAGAGGCCGCGCAGCGCGTCCTGGCCAAAGTGGCGCGCCACCGCCCGCATCTCGCTCGGGATGGCTGCGTAATCGTCCGTCAGATCCGCGTGGCTCCCGCCGGTGTCGACCACCGCGAGCCGATGACCAAGTTCGCTCAAACGCAGCGGAACCTGCACGGCGCGCGGCGCGGCTGGATCCGCGAAGTCGATGGTGACCACGCCTCCCAGCGCGGAGGCCATCTGGTCCATCAGGCCGCAAGGCTTGCCGAAATGGCGGTTCTCCGCCTCCTGGCCGGCGCGGGCGAGCAGCTCCGGCGCAATGTGTCCACGGTTGTAGAGGCCGTTCAGGATCGTCCCCAGCAGCACCTCGATGGCCGCCGAGGAGCTCAAGCCCGAGCCGGTCGGCACGTCGCTGGCCACCCAGGCGTCGAAGCCACCGATCTGAGAACCCAGGGCTTCCAACGCCGCGGCCACGCCGCGCACCAGCGCCGTGGTCGTGCCGCGCTCGGCCGGGAGTGGCGCCAGGCCGGCCCGCAGATCGACCTCGAACGCGCCGTCGAACCCCTCTGACCGCAGAACGATCCGCCCGTCGTCGCGCCGCGCGACAGCCGCAACGGCGTCCACGTCGACCGCAGCCGCCAGCACCCGACCGCGGTTGTGGTCCGTGTGGTTGCCAGCCAGCTCCGTGCGTCCGGGCGCCGAGGCAAAGCCAGCCACACGTGCGCCGCTCTCGCGCAGGCGGGCCGCCAGCCGCTGATGGCGCGCAGCCCGCGCAAGGGAATCCGCACCATCGTCAGAGGCAAGCGCTTGAAACCACTGATCGGTCATCCACCACTCCGTGCGGCGCAGCCCTGGCCGGCTAGCCGCTTGCCGTCACACCCATCGCGGCCCTGAAATGTCGGCCGCGGGCCAGGACGCGCAGCCCGTCCCCGCTGTTGAACGCGTTGATCGCGCAACTCATCGGTTCCAGGGCAATGCTCTGCCGATCCGGCGGCACGAACACGCACAGGTGGTTGAGCTTGCCTGGCCCGGTCTCCTGCCACAACTCGATGCCTTCGCCGCTGCCGGGTTGCCACAGCCGCGTCCGCGCGCGACCGGTGCCGGGCTTGAGCCGGTACACGGTGTCGAACGAACGCTCGCCGATGGGCTCACCTCGACCCACGTCCAGGTCGCCATGGACCAGAACCGTCGGAATCATCGCGTCGTTCGCGGCGTACTGCGCGTCGGCCAGGATGTGCAGGTGCTGGGTCGCGATGGGTCCGCTCAAGCTGAAGTACGGATGCCAGCCGAAACCGAACGGCATGGAACCGGCGCCTGTGTTGACCACGTCGATCGCCAGCGACACTTCGTGCCGCTCCAGCGTCCAGGTCACATGGGCCCGAAATGGAAACGGAAAGCCTGGATCCGTGCCGCCGTGGATGTGCTCGAGCGTGAGGCTGCAGCTGCGCTCCCCGACGTGGCGCCGCAGCACGGCGAACGGCGCCCGCGCCAGCAGGCCGTGCAGCGCGTGGCCGCGTTGCGGCTCCGTGACGGCGAGCTGGTAGTCCTTGCCGCGAAAACGGTAGGTGGCACCAGCGATCCGGTTCGGCCAAGGCAGCAGCAGCGCGCCGCGGTAGCGAGGGTTGGTCGCGCCTTCGGACGTCCAATCCGAGGCGATGTCGCGCGCGCTCGACCCCATCTGCAGGCACAGCCGGCCCAATGCCGCGCCGCGGCCTGGATGGATTTCAGCCCTCGTTTCGCCGATATGCAGGATTTCTACCGGCACGCCATCGCGCCATTCCGTGGAGATGGACGCCATGGTCATCCGCCCGAGGAAGCATCGGGCAGCTCCCGCAGCCGCGCGGCCGCCTGCTCCGGCGTCAGATCGC
>CAIXAA010000387.1 GCA_903917305.1 uncultured Myxococcales bacterium
CGCTGGCCGAGCAGCTGTGCGAGCAGTTCGCGCGCGCCACGAACGGCCAGGCAGCCAGGGCATTCTTCTGCAATTCCGGCGCGGAAGGCACCGAAGCCGCGGTCAAGCTGGCGCGCCGCTACCACGCCAAGGTGCGCGGCAAGGCGCGGCCGGGGATCATCACGGTCTACGGCTCCTTCCACGGCCGCACCTACGCCGCCATGACCGCGACGGCGCAGCCCAAGTACCAGGACGGCTTCGAACCGCTGGTCCCGGGCTTCCGCTATGCGCAGTTCGGCGACGTGGCCTCGATCGAGGCGCTGTGCGACGACTCCGTGGGCGCGGTGCTGCTCGAAGTGGTGCAAGGCGAGGGCGGCGTGTGCGTGCCGCCGCCGGGGTTCTTCAAGCAGCTCAGGAAGTTGTGCGACGATCGCGGCATGCTGCTGCTGCTCGACGAAGTGCAGACCGGCCTGGGGCGCACCGGCAGCTTCTTCGCCTTCGAGCAGGAGGGCATCGTCCCGGACATCCTCTGGCTCGCCAAGGCCTTGGGCGGCGGCGTGCCGATCGGTGCCTTGCTGGCGCGCGAGGAGGTGGCGCAGGCGCTGGTCGCCGGCAGCCACGCGACGACCTTTGGTGCCAACGCCCTTTGCTGCTATGCCGGGCGCATGGTGCTGGCGATCTTCGAGCGCGACGGCCTGGTGGAACACACCGCGCGCGTCGGCGCCTACCTGCTGGATCGCCTGCACGAAGCGTTCGACGGCCAGCCGTACGTGCGCGACGTGCGCGGCCGCGGCCTGATGGTGGGCGTCGCGATCACGGGCGATCCCAAGCGCGTGGTCGACGCGGCGCGCGATCGCGGCCTGCTGCTGTCGATCGCCGGCAGCGACGTGCTGCGCCTGACGCCGCCGCTCATCGTCGATGAGGCGCATTGCGACCTCGCGGTGGCCCGGCTGCGCGCGGCGGCCGACGCCGTGCTCCTCGGCTGAATTCCGATGATCTCCGTTGACGATCCAGGGCTGGGATCCGTACAGTGCCCCGCCGCGCGGCGTGGAGCCACGCGCCAGAATCGATGGCCCAGTGGGCCCCGGGAGACTCTCATGCGGTACAGTTTCAAGGTGTTGGCGGCGGTTGTCGCGGTTGTCAGCTTCGGCGCTTGCGCCAACACCTCGGGCACCGCCGCGCCTGCGGGGCAGGACGTTGCCGCGCCGGTCGACGTCGTGACGACGCCCAAGGACGTGCCCGTGACGCCCGGCCAGGACGTGGCCGC
Source organism: uncultured Myxococcales bacterium (assembly GCA_903917305.1). Lineage (GTDB taxonomy): Bacteria > Myxococcota_A > UBA9042 > UBA9042 > UBA9042 > CAIXAA01. Next base: position 1,247 of record CAIXAA010000387.1, read on the forward strand.
GGGGACGGACACCGGCGTCAAGCCGACGGCGGACATCCAGACGGCCGGCACCGAGAAGTCGATCACCGACATCCAGAAGAGCGACCCGTCGGTCAAGTGCTCGGATGCGACGAAGATCACGACGGCGCTCAAGGGCGTGAAGGTGTCGAACGCGATCGTCATCTCGCCGGTCAACGCCACGACGACCAGCAAGGGCAAGAAGCTCGAGGGCGTCTGGGTCCAGCAGAAGGGCGGCGGCGCGTGGAGCGGCATCTACCTCGAGACCGACGCCGGCGCGACGGCCATCGGCACGCTCAAGGTCGGCGACACGATCACCGCGATCGGCGACATCGAGGAGTTCTACTGCATGACGCAGATGCAGCCGACGGTCGTGACGGTCGAGACGGCCGCCGCCGAGCTGCCGGCGCCCGTGACCGTCGACATCGCCAAGCTGGGCGATGCGGCGACGGACGCGGACAACGAGTCCTACGAGTCCGTGCTGGTGACCGTGAACAACGTGATCCTGACCAACGACGCGGCGCTCGGCACCGATGGCAAGCCG
>CAIXAA010000388.1 GCA_903917305.1 uncultured Myxococcales bacterium
CGGCCGTTCAGGGTGGCACCGGTCTTGAGCGTGATGGCCTGGTCGGCCATGACCGTGCCGACGAAAGCCGAGGTCGTGCCGATGGTTGCCGACGTCCCGACCTGCCAGAACACGTTGGTCGCCTTGGCGCCGCCCGCCAGGATGACCTGGCGGCCGCTGGTGGTGGTCAAGGTCGACGCCATCTGGAAGATGAACACCGCGTCGCCGTCGCCCTGCGCGTCGAGCGTCAGGTCGCCGGACGAGACGGCCAACGATGACGTGGACTTGTAGAGGCCGGGCGCCAGCGTCTTGCCGCCGAGGTTGCCCGACACCGTGACCGGGCACAGCGTGCGGCCGGCGGCGTCGTTGTACGCCGTCGTGAGGTTCGCGATGCCCAGGGCGGCGGTCGGGTCGCCGGCGTGGATGGCGCCGATGACCGATCCGGGCGGAAAGCCGGTGACCGCGGTGCCGGGGCTGACGCCCAGGTCGCCGGTCACCGAGGTCGGACCGGTGTTCGTGACGGTCGATCCGCCCAGCACCACGAAGTTGCCGGCCGCACCGAGGGCGACGGGCGCCTGGCTGCACACCGAAGTCGTGAACGTCCAGACGTAGTTGGCGGCCAGCGCGGAGCCGCCCGAGTCCTTGGCGCCGGTGGTGATGGTGGCCGTGTAGAGCTTGCCGACGTCGAGCGCGACGGTCGGGGTGAACATGGCCGTCTTGGTGAGGCTATCGAAGGTCACCGCGCCGGCGATCGTCAGCGCGCCCTTCTTGAGGATGAACGTGAGCGAGGTCAGCGTCAGCGGATCCATGGCCTTGCTGAACGTGGCGGTCGGGCGCTTGTTGATCGCGACGTTGGTCGCGAGGTTCAAGGGGCTCGTCGAGAGGACCGTCGGCGCGGACTCGGATGTCGAGAAGCTCCACACGTAGATGGCCGCCGGCTGCAGGCCGCCCAAGTCCTTGACGCCCGTGGTGATCGTGCACGTGTACAACAGGCCCTTGCCCAGCGGCATGGCCGGCTTGAACGTCGCGGTCTTGGTGGCGGGCTTGAAGGTCACCGAGCCCGCCACGGGATTCGCGCCCTGCTTGACGGTGAACGTCAGCGCCGTCAGCGTCAGCGGGTCCATCGCCTTGTTGAACGTTGCGGTCGGCTGGGCGCCCACGGACACCTTGGTCGCGTTGTTCAGCGGGGTGGTCGCAATGACCAGCGGCAGCGTGGCGGTGGTGAAGCTCCACGTGTAGTCGGCGGCCAACGCCTGACCGCTCAAGTCCTTGGCACCCGTGGTGATCGTCGCCGTGCAGGCCAGGCCGACCGCGAGCGGTGCCGTCGGCGCGAAGATGGCGGTCTGCGTCGCCGCATCGAACGTGACCACGCCCGGCACCGGGTTCAGGCCCTGCGTGACGGTGAAGGTGAGGGCGGTCAGCGTCAGCGGATCCATGGCCTTGCTGAACGTGGCCGTCGGCTTGGTGCCGATCGGGACCTCGGTCGCCGCGTCCATCGGCATGGTCTCCTCGACCGTCGGCGCAGCAGCCGAGGGCCCGGCGGTCGTGAATTCCCATTTGTAGTCGGCAACCAACGCGAGTCCGTCGGTGTCGATGGCTCCCGTGGTGATGGTGGCCGAGTAGGGCAAGCCGGCCGCGAGCACAGTCGCCGGCCAGAACGTCGCGGTCTGGGTCGCGATGTCGTAGGTGACGGCGCCGACGACCGGCGTCGAACCCTGCGACAGCGTGAAGGTCAGGTTGGTCATCGTCAGCGGATCCATGGCCTTGCTGAACGTGGCCGTCGGCTTCTTGCCGTGCGGGACGCCCACGGCCAGGTCCAGCGGCGTGGTGGCCAGGACCTGCGGCGCCACGAGGACAGCGGCAGCGGTGGTGAACGACCAGCTGTAGTTGGCCACGAGTGCGTTGCCGGTCGCATCGGTGGCTCCAATGGTGATCGTCGCCGTGTAGACCTTGCCTGCTTCGAACGCGACATCAGGGTCGAACGTCGCGGTGTTGGTCGCGGCGTCCAAGCTCACGGTGCCGGAGAGCGCCGTGCTGCCGAGTTCCACGAGGAACGTCGCGTCATCAATCGTCTGCGGATTCATGGCCTTGCTGAACGTCGCCGTGAGCGTGACCGAGGTCGGGACGTCGAGCGCGTCCTTGAGCGGGGTGGTCGACGTCACCGTCGGCGGGACCGCGGCGATGGTGTTCGTCGTGAAGATCCAGGTGTAGTCGGCCGCCATGCTGAGCCCGACGGCGTCCGTGACTCCCGTGGTGATGGTGGCCGTGTAGATCAGACCGGTTCCGAGCGCGGCATCCGGCGTGAACGTCGCGGTATCGGTCGTCGCATCGAAGCTGACCGCACCCGCGACGGGCGAGGTACCCTGCAGGACGAAGAACGTCAGGTTGGTGATCGACAGAGGATCCATGGACTTGCTGAAGGTAGCGGTGACCTTGGTCGCCGTCGAGACGCCCAGCGCGTCATTCATCGGGATGGTGGACTCAACCGTCGGCGGCGAGGCGGCAGCGGCCGTCGTCGTGAAGGCCCAGACGTAGTCGGCAGCCAGCGCGGCGCCGTCCGCACTCTTGGCGCCGGTCGTGATCGTGCAGGTGTAGACCAGGCTGTTCTGGAGCACGGCGGCCGGACCGAACGTCGCCGTACCGGTGGCAGCATCGAAGCTCACCGTGCCGAGGACCGGCGTCGCTCCGTGCTGGACCTTGAACGTCAGCTCGGAAATCGTTGCAGCGTCCATGGCCTTGCTGAACGTGGCCGAGATGGCGGTGCCGACGGCGACGCCCGTGGCGCCGTTGACGGGCACCGTGGCGACGACCGTGGGAGCGGTCGGGACGACGGCATCGGGGCCTGCGTCCGCGTTGGTGTCGGCGTCACCGCTGGTACTGGCGTCGCCGTTGGTGTCGGCATCGCCATTGGCGTCGGCGTCACCGCTGATGCTGGCATCGCCATTGGCGTCGGCATCCGCGTTGATGGTGCCGTCAGCGCTGCCGTCCGTGGACGCAAGATCGCCCCCGACGGCATCGTTCAAGGCGTTGGTGTGGGCATCGAGTCCGAAGTCGACCACCTGGCTTCCGCAGGCAGACAAGCTCAGCAGCATCAGGAACCGGAGCACGGTCTTGGCGTGATTCATTGGGCAACCCCATCATTCAGAAGGATGAAATGGACGACGAACTCAACGCGGCGGTTGCTCTCGCGGCCTGCGGCCGTGGCGTTGGTGTCGATGGGCACGGATGAGCTAAAACCCTTTGAGACGAGGCGGTCTTTGGCGATCCCGTGCGAGGCGAGGTAGTCGAGCACGGCGGTGGCGCGGTGCTCCGAGAGCGCCTGGTTGTGGTCGTCTTCGCCCTCTGACGACGTGTGGCCCTCGATCTGCACACGAAAGTTCTTGTTTTCCTTGAGCGCCTGCGCCACCTCGTCGAGCAAGGGCAGCGAGTCCTTCTCGAGCCTGGCCTCGTTCCACGCGAATTGAATCTTCTCCTTGAGTTCGAGCTTGTCCTTCTTGACGACCACCTTCTTGTACTCAGGGCAGCCGTAGCCATCCTGGGTGCCGACCACGTCCGGACAACGGTCGACGCTGTCGGGCACGCCGTCGTTGTCGCGGTCCGCACACTTGGCGACCTCCGTGGGAACCTCGCGAATCACCTCGCGAATGACCTCGTTGGTGACGGTGCGCACCTCGGCGGGCGTCTTGCGGCCGGGTCCGACCTCCAAGCTCACGCCCAAGGTCAGGATCTTGGCGTCGCGGTCGTCAAAACCGACCTTGTCCGCTTGTGTCGTCTGCAGGTAGCGCACGAACGGCCCGACCCAGAACGCGCGGGCCTCGCCGACGGGGACGGCAAGGCCGACGGCCGTGTCGAAGCCGAAGCGGTTGAGCGGGCCGGTGCGGATGAAGAGCGCATCGGCATCAAGCCAGGGCGAGATGCCGGCGAACGACTCGGCATCGTGGGGCCGCTTCAAGCGCGCGCCGCCGCCAAAACCCCAGACCACGCCCGCTTCTGCGGCCGGCGTCGTGGAGGGCAGGTAGAGGAAGGTGGCGCTCGGGCCAATGTCGAGGTAGCGGTTCAGGCCAAAGAGCGCCTTGACCGACTGCCCGCCGCCCGTTTCGAAGCGCTCCGATTGGGGCGCGGTGAGGGGCACGGCCACGCCGGGCTGCAGCAAGAAGCTGAACTCCGCGGCGCTCGCCGCGATGGGGCAACCCATGAAGAACAATAAGATCAGGAGCGTCCGGAGGGAGCCGTCCCGGGCGCTGTGGGTGTGGGTGAAGGTTCGAAGCATGGCCGACTCCTGTCGTACTGAGAAATTCGTGCGTCGGCGCGATGGCGCGCAAACTGGACCCGCCTTCGCTGGGACATCCTGAGTCTTAGCAATGACCGTGCCAATCGTGAAAAGCGTGTGCTATCAGCACATTATGCAGGATTTGGCGCCCAACTGGTGCGGCCATGCCATCAAAATGACGTACAATCAGTCAATGTGAACGAGGGACTGCTGCCCGCGGGGCCGAAGTTCCTTGACCCAGGCGCGCGGACCCACTAGGCTCGATGGCGGGCGGTACAATACCGTGGTATTTTTCGACAAGCTGCGCATGACAGCCTTGTCGGCGATCGGGTCGGACCGACTGACGCCCCCCTATCATTCCGAAGGACTGCGCCAAGCGACCTCGCTTGCGGACCGGTCGTTTGGCGTTGGGATGGACATCCACCACGGCAGGAAACTTCGCCTCGGGGTGCGTCCAGCGCCACCAGGCCACAGGCCCGTGGAGCAGCCGATGACCGAGAAAAAGGCCCCTTTTGGCACGACCACCGGCCCGCACGACGCGGTTTCGGAGGGGCAGCAAAACGACGCCCTGCTGACCGCGGATGCCTTGCAGAACGCGATCTTCAACAGCGCCAATTTCTCGAGCATCGCCACGGACGCCAAGGGCGTGATCCAAATCTTCAACGTCGGCGCCGAACGGATGCTGGGCTACTCCGCGGCTGAGGTGGTGAACAAGATCACGCCGGCCGAGATCTCCGATGCGCATGAAGTGATCACGCGGGCTTCGGCGCTGAGCCGGGAGTTCGCCACGCCCATTGCCCCCGGATTCGAAGCGCTGGTCTTCAAGGCCGCGCGCGGGATCGAAGACATCTACGAGCTGACCTACATCCGCAAGGACGGCAGCCACTTCCCGGCAGTGGTGTCGGTCACGGCGCTGCGCGACCCCGAGGAAGCCATCATCGGCTACCTGTTGATTGGCACCGACAATACCGAGCCCAAGAAGGCCGCGGAGGCCCTGCTCAAGGCGGGGGCGTTGCAGCGGGCGATCTTCGACAGTGCGAACTTCTCGAGCATCGCCACGGACGCCAAGGGTGTCATCCAGATCTTCAACGTCGGCGCCGAGCGCATGCTGGGCTACTCCGCCGCCGAGGTGATGAACCAGATCACGCCGGCGGATGTCTCGGATCCCCAGGAGTTGATCGCGCGAGCCAGGGCGCTGAGCGTGGAACTCGGAACCCCGATCACGCCCGGTTTCGAGGCCCTGGTCTTCAAGGCCTCGCGCGGCATCGAAGACATCTATGAACTGACCTACATCCGCAAGGATGGCAGCCGCGTGCCGGCGGTCGTGTCGGTCACGGCGCTGCGCGACGCCCAAGACAACATCATCGGCTACCTGCTCATCGGCACCGACAACACCGCGCGCCGGCAGGTCGAAGACGAACGGACCAGGCTCGACGAGCGCCTGCGCGACCAGCACTTCTACGCACGCTCGCTCATCGAATCCAACATCGATGCGCTGATGACCACCGACCTGCGTGGCATCATCACCGACCTCAATACGCCCACCGAGGTGCTCACCGGCCGAACGCGCGACGAGCTGATTGGGGCCTCCTTCAAGAGCTGCTTCACCGATCCCGAGCGCGCCGAGGCGTGCATCCGGCAGGCGCTCTCGGAAGGCAAGGTCACCAACTACGAGCTGACCGTGCGCCACCGGCAGGGCGACGAGGCGGTCGTGTCCTACAACGCGACAACCCTGTACGACCGCGATCGCAAGCTGCTGGGCGTGTTTGCCACCGCGCGCGACGTCACGGAGAGCAAGCGGCTGGACCAGGTGCTGCAGGAGAAGAACGTCGAGCTCCACGCCGCCAAGGTCTTGGCGGACAAGGCGAACCTCTCGAAGTCCGAGTTCCTGTCCAGCATGAGCCACGAGCTGCGTACGCCGCTCAACGGCATCCTCGGCTTTGCGCAGCTGCTGGAGTCGGACCTGCCGCCGCCGAGCCCGATCCAGAAGGAGAGCATCGGCCAGATCCTGCAGGCCGGATGGCACCTGCTCAAACTCATCAATGAAATCCTGGATCTTGCCAAGATCGAGTCCGGCAAGCTGTCGCTGTCGCCGGAGTCGGTGTCGCTGGCCGAGGTCCTGGCGGAATGCCAAAGCATGGTCGAAGGGCAGGCGCAGAGGCGGCGGATCCACCTGGTCTTTCCGCCATTCGACGTGCCGCGCTTCGTGCACGCGGATCGGACGCGGCTCAAGCAGGTCCTGATCAACTTTTTGTCCAACGCGATCAAGTACAACCGCGACGAGGGCACGGTGGACGTCACCTACGCGACGCCCGAGCCCGGCCGCGTGCGGGTCAGCATCCGCGACACCGGCGCCGGATTGCCTCCGAGCAAGCTGGCGCAGTTGTTCCAGCCATTCAACCGCTTGGGACAAGAGGCCGGCGGACAGGAAGGCACCGGCATCGGTCTCGTGGTCGCCAAGCAGTTGATCGAACTGATGGATGGCGTCATCGGCGTCGAGAGCACCGTCGGCGTCGGCAGCACGTTCTGGTTCGAGATCATGTCCGCGGCCGAGCCGCAGTTTGCCGTGGGCGGTGACGACGCGCTCGACGCCCTGCCCACGCAGGCGCGGGCCGTCAGCGGCGATCCGGTGCGCATGCTGCTGTATGTCGAGGATAATCTTGCCAACTTGAAGCTGGTCGAGCGGCTGGTCGGGCGCCGCCCGGAGCTGCGCCTTATCAGCGCGGTGACCGGCCGGCAGGGCATCGAACTGGCGCGCGAGCACATGCCGGAGGTCATCCTGATGGACATCAACTTGCCTGACATCACCGGCATCGACGTGATGCGGGTGTTGCGCAAGGACCCCGCGACACGGCACATCCCCGTCATCGCCATCAGCGCCAATGCGATGGCCCGCGACGTCGAGAAGGGGCGAGAAGCCGGGTTCTTCGAGTACCTGGCCAAGCCCATCAATGTCAAGGAGTTCACCGACACGTTGAACGCGGCGCTGGAGTCGGCGAAGGTGAGGGCGGCGACCGCATGATCAGTCCGTCCACCATCCATGACGCCAAGGTGTTGATCGTCGACGACCAGGAGGCCAATGTCCGCCTGCTGGAGCGCGCGCTGCAGGGCGCCGGCTACACGTCGCTGTCGATGACGAGAAACCCACGCGAAGTCTGCGCGTTGCACCGCGAGCACCGCTTCGACCTGATCCTGCTCGACCTGATGATGCCC
>CAIXAA010000389.1 GCA_903917305.1 uncultured Myxococcales bacterium
CAGGACGTCCAGATCGGCGCGGAAGTCGGCTACACCATTCGCTTCGATGACCGCACCAGCAGCCAGAGCCGCGTCGTCATCATGACCGACGGCATCCTGGAGCGCCGGCCGGAGCTGCGAGTGCTGATCAGCTCCTCGACGCTGCAGCACGAGCGCTTCGTCGAGTTCTTCCGCGACCTCGTCGGCGAAGTGCCGGTCGTGCAGATCCAGGCCGAGCCGCATCCGGTGGAGATCGTCTGGCGCCCGCTGATCGGACAGGATCCCGACGAGTTGGCCGATGCGGTCGCGCGCGAGGTGGCCGCGATCCACCGCGCCGGGCATCCGGGTCATGTGCTCGTGTTCCTCTCCGGCGAGGACGCGATCCGCCGCGCCGGGACGGCCATCGGCCACCAGCATTTGGGCAGGGAACTCGTGGTCTTGCCGCTCTACGGCGCCCTGACCCGCGAAGACCAGGAGCGCGTCTTCGAGCCCTTCACCGGCCGCCGCAAGATCGTGCTCGCGACCAACATCGCGGAAACATCGATTACGATTGACGATATCCGCCACGTGCTCGACTCCGGGCTGGCCAAGGTGCCGCGCGTCAGCTTCAAGACCGGCATCACGCTGCTGCGCGAAGAGGGCATCAGCCGCGCCTCGGCCGACCAGCGCAAAGGCCGCGCCGGCCGCACCGCGCCGGGCCGCTGCGTGCGTTTCTACAGCCAGGACAGCTACCGCGCGCGGCCGGCGTACACGGACGAGGAGATCCTGCGCCTGGACCTCTCGGAGACCGTGCTGCGCCTGATCGATCTCGGCGTGCGCAAGGTCGAGGACTTTGCGTTTCCGACGTCGCCGCCGCCCGCCCGCCTGCGCGGCGCGCTCGACGCGCTGCTGGCGATGGGCGCGATCGACCGCGAGCGGCACCTCACCCACGTCGGCGAGCGCATGGTGCCGTTCCCGCTCTCGCCGCAGCTGGCGCGCATGGTGGTCGAGGCGGCCGAGAAGGCGCCGGACGTTGTCGACGAAGTTCTTGTGGTTGCAGCATTTTTGTCGGGAAGATCGCCGCTGCAGTACCCGCCCGGTCAGGAGGACGCCGCGCGCAAGGCGCAGGCCGCGCTGGCGCAGCCGCTGGGCGACGCGGTGACGGCCGTGCGCCTCTACCGCGGCTGGCAGAAGTCCGAGGAGCGCGAGGCGTACTGCCAGCGTTTGTTCTTGGACGGCGCGGCCTTGGCCTTCATCGCCAACGCCCACCGCCAGATCCGCGACATCGCCGAGGGCCTGGGCATCGTGTGTGCCAGCGGCGGCGATCCGCTGGGCATCACGCGCGCCGTGACCGCGGGTTTCGCCCAGAACATCCTGATCGGCCGTGGTCGCTTCTTCGAGAGCGCATCCGGGGAGCGCATCTACCTGCATCCGTCGAGCGCGCTCTACAACCAGGCGCCGCGCTTCGTTGTTGCCGCGGAAATCGTCATCTCTGCGCGGGCTTATGCGCGCCAGGTGTCGGTGACGCGGGCGGCCTGGGTCGCCGAGCTGCGACCGGATCTGGCGGAGCGCTGGCAGCTCAAGGCCGACCGGCTGGCCAAAGGCGAGGGCGAGAAGAAGCCCGAGGTGCCGCGCCAGATCGAGCTGGGCGGCCTGATGCTGGAGGTCGACGCGCGCAAGGGCCGGCCGCGCATCGACATTCCCTTCGAGGCGATTGAGCAGCTCAAGACCGTGCTGCCCGCGGATCTGCCGCCCGGCGCGGCGGCGTGGCAGGCGCGCATCGTCCAGGACCAGCTGAGTTTCGCCCAAGGCACGCCGCTGGGCGCCCTGCTGCCGCTGCTGCGCTTCCTGCCTTTGCCGCCCAAAGGCGCGGACTTGCGTTGTACGGTGCCAGAGGGCGCGCTGCTCGAGGTCGACCTGAACCTGCACACGCTGGCGCGGCACCTGCCGCGGCTGCTGGCGCCGATGGCGTCGAGCGACCGCCGCCGGCCGGGCTGGGTGATGCTGGTGGCGAACGGCGGTGGCGGCTACTGGTACGAAATCGGCATGGATTTCAGGGAAGTGCTGGAAGTGACGCTGCTGTCGCTCGAGGATCTCGCCCTGAACCTGGCCGAAGGCGATCCGCTCGCGGCCGACATCGAGGCGCGCATCGAGCAGATCCGGCCGCAGCTCGACGAGGTGCACGAGGCGCTGGCGGCGGCGCGCAAGTCGCGGCGGGTTCAGAAGGTGTAGCGCACCGTCGCGCCCAGGCTGCCGGATTTCGTGACGCTGTCGCTCTGGTCGCGGTCGACCTGGCCGCTGGCGACCACCAGTGCCTTCCAGTGCTCGTTGAACTTGTACTGCGTCTTGATCGTGACCGTGCCGCTGGAGCCGGCGTCGTCGACGTAGCGGCCGTAGCCGCCG
>CAIXAA010000390.1 GCA_903917305.1 uncultured Myxococcales bacterium
GCATCCATGCGGAGATCGTCTCCATCCGCCGCGAGGAGAGCGCGCCAGTGCTGGCCACCCTGCAGACGCTGGGCGAGCTGACCACGCTGGCCGGCCTCAACGCCTCGGCGCAGGGGATGATCGACTTCTTGAAGAGCGAGCCGGTGCTGGCGGCGCTGGCCAGGTACAAGATCGGCAAGGCGGACCAGCAGGCCGGGCAGGCGTGCTACGACGCGTGGTGGACGGCGCGCACCAAGGCGATCAGCGCGCGCGCGGGCCATGGCACGGCGACTGGGGACAAGCGCAAGGCGCTGGAAGACTTCGAGGCATGGCTGAACAAGTGGTGGGGCATCTCGGACGTGCGGCTGGAGGACTATCCGGAGATCCTGGCGGCGCTGGGTGTCGAGTCGCGGCGCCGCGTGGTCGCCGCGCCGGTGCCGGCGGTGGGCGGCAATGGGAGCGCGGCGACACTGGGAGAAAGCGCCACGGTGGGTTGACGGGTGCTCCAGACCTGCACGGAGCCAGTTCAGACCTGCAGGGCGGCGCTCCAAGGTTACAAGGAGGTGCTCCAGACTTGCAGGAAGGTGCTCCAGACCTGCAGGAAGGTGGTCCAGACCTGCAGAGAGCCGCTCCAGACTGTCAAAGAGCCGCTCCAGACTTGCAGAGAGCCGCTCCAGACCTGCAGAGAGCCGCTCCAGACCTGCAGAGAGCCGTTCCAGACTTGCACAGAGGCGCTCCAAACCTGCAACGGGGCAACAGCAGGCGCGGCGCAGGCGACGAGCCGCGCAAGCGCGGCAGGTCCTTCGGTAGTTTGGTTTGCGCAGCCACCGGGCTTGTTCCCTGCAACGAACAACTCCGCCAAGAACCCGCACCTGAAGGTGCGGGCAACTGTCGCGAAGCCTCTTCGAGGCCGCTTCAGCAGGCTTCGCGATAGTTGACCGGTGCTTGAGCACCGGGCGGCTCGGTTGCGGCGTCGCCCTTCATGTTCATCCGACGCTGGCGCCCGGGGCGGCGAGCCGCGCACGGATGGCGTCCACCCGCTCCGTCGCAGGCAAGCCCGTCAAGGACCAGGCGCCCATTCGTCCCACGCCTGCATCGCCGCCAACTGCCGCTCGCCAGCGGCGCTGATCCCCTTAGCCATCCGCAAAACGCGCGGCCCGCCGGGCAAAAGCAAACCCGGCACCCGCCGCGCCGACCCCGCCAAGGCAAACGCCGAAGCCGCGCCTTCCTCCCGCGCCCGCGCCAGCGCCGCCACCGTCGCCTTGGCCAGCGCCGGCCCCGCGCCGCTGCTCCACAGCACCTGCACCACGCGCATGGTCACCTCGCGCCCCGCCGGCCGCGCGATGACCGGCCAGGTCAGCAGCCCGAGCGCCGCATCCTGGCACTGCGCCACAAACCCCGGGAACTGCGCCATCGGCGGCCGCGGCCCCAGCGGCAGCTCCACCAAGGCGTTCGCGCGCGGCGGCGTCTGCGCGCGCAACTCCGGCAGCGCATCGGCGCCGTCGTGGAACTGCACCTGCGCATCCGGCTTGCCGCGCGACTCCAGCAGCGCCAGCAGCCCGCCCAGCCACGGTTTGCCCAGCGCCTGCGCCGCGCGCCGACCATCGAGCAGCGCAATCGCCGTGCGCGAGCGCTCCACGACGCGGTAGCCCAGCCGGCGGTAGAGGCGGTGCGCCGGGAAGCGCTCCTCGGTGCCCAGCGTCAGCAGATCGGCGCCCGCCGCGCGCGCCGCCGCCTCCACCGCCGCCAGCATCTGGGTGCCCAGGCCTTGGCCCTGCGCCTGCGCGCTGACCGCCACCGGCCCGACGTGCGCCAGCAGCAGCGGCTCGCCCTGGTGCAGCGCCCGGCGCAGCGCGACCAGCGTGGCGCCGACCAGCTGACCGTTCACCTCCGCCGCCAGCGACAGCCGCGCCGCCTGCCACTCCCACTGCCACGCGCTCGCCAGCAGCTCCGGCGCGTACCACTGCGTCTCGTCGTGGCTGGCAAAAGCCTGGTTGAGCAGGTCGGGCAGCGCCGGCAGGTCCGCGTCCAGCAGCGGACGCAGCGTCAGGACGTCGCTCATCTCAATTCGCCGCAGCGGGTTCGGCCGCGGGCGCGCGCACGCAGTGGTAGCTCGTGCTCACCGCGACGCCATCGCCGTCCGCGTCATCGACGCTGTCGCGGCCGCGAAACGCCACGCTGCTCGCCGCCGCCGGATCCCAGGTCAGCACCAGATCGCCCGCCAGCGTGCGGATCAGCGCGTTGCGCGGCTCGACCGCGACCTTGACCACGCGGCGCCCGGCCAGCTGCGCATCGCCCAGCTTGCGCAGCCGAAAGCGGTACCATTCCAGGCGGCTGGGAGCCAGCAGCGAGAACTCCACCGCCTTGCCCGCCTCGATGTCCGCCCAGGTCGCGCGCATGAACGGGTCCAGCCCGCCCATGCCGACCACGCGGCCGTCCGGCTCGACGACCTTGTGCTCGACCTTCGCGTCCTTGCCCTCGCGCAGCGCCAGCCGCGCCTTGCCGCCCGGCGCCGGACCGGTCTCCATCAGCAGGCCGGTGCGCAGGTCTTCATAGCGCGCTTCGGGCACGAAGGCGTTGTCGCCGTGGCGCTCGCTCTGCCGGGCAATCGTCTTGCCGCTCGCGTCCGTCCATACGGTCGTCGACGAAATGATGCGTCCGCCTTGCCACTTCTGCACTTCGCGCGAGTTCGCGTGCAGCTTGCCGTCATCCTGCCGCTTGGCCACGCCGGTGCAGACGAGGGTCTCGGTCGGCTCGGCGGCGAGCAGCGGCGCGCTGGCCAGGCCCAGCACCAGCAAAGTCCAGAGTGACACGCGCTTGCAAGGAACCGGCATCGTTCGCACCTCCGCGGAAACCTTCGCATGGCGGCGCAAGTGGCGCAACCGCGGCGTACGCGGCACCAGCTACGGCCCCGTCGCCAGCAGCAGCACGATCGCCACCCCGCCCGGCCCGATCTCCGGCCGGTCGCCCTGCGCCAGCCCGACGCCGACCTTGTGCACGTCCGCCCCCAGCGCGAGCTGCGGCACCTCGATGTCGTCGGGAAAAGCGGCGGCGAGCAGCGTGCTCAGGATCGGCGAGGCCGGCCGCCCGGGCGCCGCCGCCAGCTCGGCGCCAATGCCCCCGACCGTCTCCAGCGCCGTCCGCGCCGGCTGGCCCATGAACCCCGCCGCGACCTTGCGCGCGACCGTCATCAGCGTCGCGTCCACCGCAATCGGCGCCCGCCCCGCCTTGGCGCGCGCCTGCTGCAGGCGCAACAGCCACGTGTTCGCCGCCACGTCGATGTCCAGCGGCGCGGGAACACAGCCGAAGTCCTCGGTCACGAACAGGCTCGGCCGCCCTTGCTGCTCGGTCACCACCACGCCGATGCCCACGCGGTTCAGCCGCGGATCCAGCGCCACGGCGCGGTGCCCGGGACTGTCCAGCAGCATCTCGTGCACCGCCTCGGCCGTCGGCCCGCGCCCCAGGTTCTCGCCCATGCGCACCAGCCGCAGTCCAGCCCGCTGCGAACGCGCCGTCAGGTCGCCCGCCGTCGGCGAGGTGTGGCCGAAGAAGCCCGCCGCCACCATGTCGCGGCTGTGCCCTTCCGCCATGTGCAGCAGCGCGGCGTCCGGCGTCACGGGCGGCAGGCCGTTCTGCCGGCGCACGTCATTGAGCAGCTGCAGCAGGCGCGCCTGGATCGCCGGCACATCGCGCAGTTCCTGGCCATCGGCGGAGCGCGAGCGGGCATCCGCCGGGTTCGGGTCCGGCTCGGGAATGCCGACAAACACCGGAAAGTTCGCGACGACCTCCGGACCCAGGCTGCCCTGCGCCATCAGCTCGACCTTGTGCATGCCGGTCTCGGCGAGCGTGCAGGCCAGATCCACGTCAGCACCGTGACCTGTCGCCCACTTGCGCGAGGCGCCATGCGGCGGCGTGACGACCAGCTCGGCGTCGCGGTAGCCGGGCGCCAGCCGCCCGCGCAGGTGCAGCGCGCGCCCCGGCGGCAGCGTGCGCGGCACCGGCTGGAGGTCCACGCGGCTCGACACCAGGACGATCGCGAGCATGCGCTGGTTCTTCCAGGCGATGTCGGCCAGGCCAAAGCGGTTCGGCACCATGTTGCGCGGCTGGTTGTCCAGCACGTGCGTCAGCGCCGCCTGCGTGCGGTTGTCGCTGAACAGGCTGAACGAGGGCAGCGGGTCGTAGATGCCCAGGTGCCGCGTCTGCGCCTCGATGGCGGAGAGCTGCGGCAGATCGCCGAGCCGCGCTTGTTCGTCGAGCAGGTACTGCGCCAGCCGCGCCAGCCGGCCGTCGCCGACGAGGTGCAGCCCGCGCGCCGCGCCGATGTCCTGCAACGCCGCGGCGGCCTGCGCTGCCGCCGGGCCACCAAGGACCGGATCCGCTTGCGACGCGCCCTGGTAGGTCGCGGAGCCGACGCCGTCACCTTGCGTTTGCACCGCGCCGCACGCGGCCAGCGCCAGCGCGCAGCCCGCCAGGACGACTTGCCACGAAAGCCGATCTCGCCGCCGCACCTGCACCGTTGCCCCGCATTGCGCCGCCGTCCGTGTCCCGAGGTGCCGGCGCGGCCGGCAAGCTTGCGCTGCCGCTGCCGCCCTGTCCAGCGGCTTTTCCCAGCGTTTCCGCAGACCCATCGCGCCCGGCGCCGGCGCGACCTGGAGGGACGGCTGCGCGAACCGCGCCGGGCGCTGGCGCGTGAGACTTCGTGAAATCATCGGTCTCTTTTTGGACGGATGCTGCAAGCGGACGCACGATCAGCGAAGATGCCGCCTTGCGGATCACGACCGCCGTTGCTGCGGCCCGCGACCTGCCGGCTTGCGCCATGCCCGTTGCCCGAGGATGCCATGCCCGCCGACGAACCCCACGCTACGAAGGCGCCTGCGGCCCACGCCCCTGCTGCTTCGGTCGCGCTGCCGAGCATCGGGCTGCCGTCTGAGCATGCGGCGCTGGTGCCGGAGCTGCCCGAAGCGCCGGCCATCCGCGGCGCCGTGCCGCGCGGCAGCCAGGCGCTGGTCATGGAGCTGCACAAGGCGCAGGTCGACATCACGGGGCTGCGCCACTCCCTGGAGCGCCTGGAAGAGGAGACCAGCCAGACGCGCACCGAGCTGAGCACCGCAAGGCGGCGTTTTCTCAAGCTCTCTGACGAGGCGGCCGACCTGCGCCGCGCCCTGCAGCGCGCCGAGGTCGATCTGCCGTGGGCCGGCGTGCGGCGCGCGCTCGAGGCCATCCTGCCGGCGCTGGACAGCCTGGAGCCCGTGCTCTCGCACCTGCGCAGCCAAGAGCACGTCTCGGAGACCAGCCTGGAAGGGCTGGAGATGCTGCGGGCCGAGTTCCAGCGCGGCTTGGCGACCTTGCGCGTGGAGCCCTTCGACGCTGTCGGGGAGCGCTTCGATCCGGTGCGCCACGATGCCATCGCCCGCCGTCCGACGCGCGAGACGCCGGCCGGGCTGGTGGTGCGCCAGGTGTCGTGCGGCTACCTGCTCGACGGCCAGCTGCTGCGCAGCGCCCGCGTCGTCGTGGCCGTCTCGCCGGACGACGGCTTCGAGGGCCTGACCGAGGAGCTCGCCGTCGACATCGTCGATGACACGACGGACATCGGCGAGCTGGTGCGGCCCGACCAGTTCTAGAGCGCCAATCAGAAACGGGTTTCTGATTGGTGCTCGGCGGTGTTGTCGGGTCGCCGGGTGCGCCGATGCGGACGCACCGGCTCCAGGAGCGCTAGCGTTTCGGTTTGCGCGCCTGCCGGGCCTGCTCGCGCTTGGCGAACAAGTACAAGCCCTCGACCTTGCCGCGCGCCCATGGCGTCTTGCGCAGGAATTTCAAGCTGGAACCCATCGTCGGGTTGTTGGCGAAGCAGTGCGCCGGGATGCGCTGCGCCAGCCCCGGCCAGTCGTAGGTCGCCACCAGGTAGCGCAGCATCACCTCGAGCGTGACGCCGTGCAGCGGGTTGTCCGGCTGACGCGACGTGTGCGACAGGTCGGGCGCCGGCGCATCTTCGGGACCCTTCTCGTCTTGCTCGCCCATCGTCGCCTCGGCCGCCAGGCGGCGCCGGGCAGCTTGACGCATCCACACACGCCCCGCAAGCCCGCATCAACGCTGGCCTGTTGCCGAGCGTCGCCGAGGCGCGCAGCCCCTTTCGCACAAACCTGCATCACTACGCGGCGTCCGGACCGGCAACCTGAACCGTGTGCCCTGGCCCGCGTCGAGGCGGGGCGACTGCAACTGGCCCAACCCTTTCTCGTCGACGCAAGGATCGTGCCCCATGCTTCGCTCGCACGCCGTGCTGCTGTCCCTGTCGCTGCTCCTGCCCGCGCCGCTGACCGGCTGCGCCGAGATCCTCGCCCTGCCGCCCGTGGTCGGCGGTCTGCGCGAAGTCCACGTCGAGAGGCCGCCAGCGGGCGATGCCGAGACGCCGTGGCGCGTCGGCGCCATCACCGCGCTGCCGCCCACGCCGCTGGACGAGGTGCGGCCGGGGCACGGCGACGAAGACGCTGCGGTGGTGCAGATCTGGGACGTCGTCGCCGCGGAGCCGCATGGCGTGGTCTGGCAAGCCGCCTGCATCGCCTCGTCCTACCTCACCCGCACCCTGGTCGGCCGCGTCGCCACCTACCGCGACCCCACCGCCGTCGTCTGCGATCTGCGCCGCCATGCCGACGAGGCGTTCCGCTTCGAGCTCACCCGCAGCGGTTCGACCTATGGCGTCGGGCGCATGCGCGACGCGAGCGGCGTGGTCACCTTCGATCGCGCCGAGGGTCCGGCGGGCGGCATGGAGGTGCCCACCGAGTTCTTCCTGCGCATCGAGGGCCGTTCGGTCGGCTGGTTGCGCACGCGGCCGACGCCGCGGCTGTTCGTCCTGCGCGACCTGGACCCGGAGCGGCAGCGCTCGGTGGAGCGGGCGACGCTGCTCGCCCTCGCGCTCGATGTGCGCGCGGCGCGTTGGCTGACCGGCAGGGCGCAGCTGCCGGCGCCGTGGGCGCGCTCCAACCGGCCCGATCGCGTGGCGGTGGGCGTGCAGGAGCCGTGATCGCAGCAGCTACGCGCAAGGCTCCAGCACACGCAGCGCCTTCAAGGTCAGCCACTTGGAAGGCAGCCCCTTGGCCTCGATGTCGACGCGCATCTTGCCGTTGAACGTGTTGTCCAGCGTCCAGGTCCCGTCCGCGCCGCGCTTGCCGCGAACCACGGCCAGCGCATCGTCCATGCGGGCGTCGTGGCAGCCGAGATCGCGCAGGATGCCCAGGATCTCCAGGATATCGGTCTGGTACATCAGCGGAAAGCCCAGGTGCAGCCAGCCGGGCTTGGCGACGCGGCGCAGGTCGTGGCTCTTGCGGTAGATGTGGTGCGCCAGCAGGTAGGCGATGCCCTGGCGCACCGTCTCCTGGCAGCGCGCGCTGCGCTGGTCCTCCGGGATGGCCGCGAGCGCCTTGAGCGCCTTGACGACGCCCATGTGGCAAGTGTGCTTGCCCCAACAGATCTCGAACTTGTCGTACGGCCAGCCGGTCGGCGCCTCGCCCTCGCCGTCGTCGAAGCGCTGGTAGGTGCAGATCCAGTCGATGCCGCGCGCGACGCGGTCATCGCCGGCAAAACCGAGGCGCAGCAGGCTCCAGACGACGTTGCCGGTCAAGCACGGGATGACTTCGCTGGGCCGTCCGCCGCCGAGCTTGACGGACGCATGCACCGAGAACCCGCCGCTCGCCCGATCCTGCGCGGCGTCCAGCAGGAACTCGCCGGCCTTGCGCACGCGGGGATCGCTTGGATCGGCGCCCAGTTCCGCAAGGATCAGCACCTGCCAGACGGTGCCGCGGTACTTGTCGGTGTAGAACGCGCCCGGCTTGCCCCAGGATCCATCGGCGTTCTGCTGCGCGAGGATCGCCGCCACCGGACCGTGCGCCAGGATGGCGCGCTGCGCCGCGAGGACCTCCGGCGAGTCCGGCTCGCGCCCGAGCAACTGCTGCAACGCGAAGAAGCGCACCGACGGGTCGCGCTCCTCCAGCAGCCACGCCAACGTCGCATCGGTGTGCATGGTCCCCCGCTACGCCGGCTCCGGCACCGCATCCTTGCCGATGTGCAGCGACAAAAGCACCACGCCGCACACAAGCAGCGCAATGCCGCCAAGCTGCAGCACGTTGATCGCGTCGTGGAAGGCCAGCACGCCGCCAACGATGGGCACCAGCATGTAGAACGTCTGGTAGCACGGCACGACCGTCACGGCCTTGGCGCGCGTCAGGGCGTACTGCGTGACCACGAAGTCGAGAATGCCCGTCAAAGCAAAGAGGTAGAAGAACGGGTTGCGCAGCGCGGCCGGGATGTCGTCAAAGACATCGCCACAGTGGCAGTAGAGCACCGCGCCCTTCTGGAAGAACACGGAGATGCCGCCGCACAGGCCGGAGATGCTGCCGAAGATGAGCCCGAAGTGCGCGAAGTTGCGGCGCCAGGACCAGACGGCGGCAGCGACGCTGAGCGCGACGACGGCGACGCACAGGCCGATGGTGTGGCCGGAATCGAAGGCTTCTTTCGCAGGATTCGCCAGTTGCAACGACGCGGCGCCGGGTGCGCCGTCGAAGTAACCGGCAATGCCGGTGCCGACGATGATGGCGGCGATGCCGAGCTGTTCGCTGCGGCCGATGGGTTCCTTCAAGACCAGCGTGGTGAAGAGCACCAGCGCGCACAGGCCGGTGCCGGACAGCGCGCCGACGATGGTCAGCGGGCCGTGGGCGCAGGCGGCGAAGACGAAGAACGCCGAGGAGACGATGCCGGCGGTGCCGACGCACCAGACGAAGAATTTCCAGCGGTTGCCGGCGGCGAGGGCCCGAGGGCCGAGGACGTCGACGCCGTACTTCTGCAGGCCCTTGCCCAGGCTGACGGCGACCGCGCCGAGGACGCCGTAGAGCAGGGTCAGCGGCAACGAAGGGCTGGAGACGGCGGCGGGGTCGGGCATGGGGCTCCTGCGGAACCGGTTCGGGATCGGGCTCCGGAACCGGAACCGGAACCGGAACCGGAACCGGAGCC
>CAIXAA010000391.1 GCA_903917305.1 uncultured Myxococcales bacterium
GGTGCGAATCGCGCCGGGAATTCCCATCTCGAAGTGCTGGAGAGCAAATCGATTCTTGCCGGTCGCCGACAGGCGCCAGTCGAAGAAGTGGTGGGTCAGCACCGCCTCGCACTTGGTCTGCATCAGGCGGCCATTCATCGCTTCGAGCGTGTGGAAGGCATGAACTTCATGCGGAGACCCTGGCGTGAACAACTTGGTGATCGTGTCCGACAGCGTCTTGGCATTCGCCAGATCGTCCACGTACAACATGATGTCCAAACCGAAACCCGCTTCCTGCAGCGTCTCGATCAGCGGGATGCCCCAAGCCTGGCCGGGATCCGACAGGTAGAAGATCTCCTCCGCGCGGATGATCATGCCGAGCCGGTGCCCGGCGGCGCGCGCCTTGACGCGCTCCCACTCCGGCGCGAACGGCGCCGCGTAGGCTTGCCACTGCGCCTCGTCGACCGTGTCGCCCAGCGCACCCAGGATGTCGCCGATCCACTTTCGGGTCAGGCCCCAGCCAAATGGCGAGGTCGGTGTGATGTACGGCGTGCGCGTGCCATCCTGCAACTGCTCGTAGTAGTTCTGCCACACCTGGTTCGGTCGAAACACGCTCAGCCCGGCGTGGGCCAGCTTCTCCAGGCCTTCGACGTCGAGGTCCGGCAGCAGGTGCGTGTTGATCTGCACGCCGAAGTGCGTGAGCAGGGCGTCCACCTCGATGCCGGGCTTGTCCGACGCGTAGCCGATGAGGTTGACCGTCCGCGGCGGCGGCGGCGGCGCCTCTTGCTCCGAGCGCTTGCGGCGGTTGACCAGCAGGTCGCGAAACACATCGGTCATCGCCTTGGGCGTCACCGTGAGGTACAGCAGCGGAACTTCACTGGTCTTCTGGAACTCGCGCACAACGGACTCGACATCCTCGCCCGTCACGGTCGGCACGCACGTGTTCGAGAAGAAGATGATCTTGTTGTCCGGGTTGGGCCGCGAAGTCGCCGCCTCAAGGATGTCGCGAATCTTCTTCGGGTTGCCGCGGATGACGTCCTGCTCGTTCAGGTCTGTCGTCATCATCTCGCCCACTTGCGGCTGACCGTCGGGGCGCTCATTGCCACCGGTGCGCGGCACGGGCTTGTCGCCGATGGTGCGCACACGGTTGCCCCAGGGAAAGTCGACCAACGACACGAGCGGCGCCGGGCCGCAGGGGTTCACCAGCAGGCACTCGTTGTCGCAGTGCTGGATGAAGGAGAACAGCTTGGTCGGATCGATCGAGTCGAGCTGGCCGCGCGCCATCTCGCCACCGGCAAAGAAGTCCGCCCAGGCACCGACTGCGCCCCATGTGTCCAACTGGTTGTTTGGGCGTCCCTTCACATCGAGCGGCGTAGCCAGGCCCGCTTCGCCCAGCTGCGGGTCGCTCGACAAGAACTCCGCGATCTGATCCATGCGCGCCGGTCCCAGCCGCCGCGTCGCGCGCGCCTTGATCAGCCGCATCAGCTGCTCAGGAATCTCCTTGCCGCGGTACGACACCAGGACGTGTTCGAGTTCGACGAAGGCGCGCTCCTCGGGCTTGCGCGCGGTGATCGAGAAGACCACCTCGCGCGTGTTGCTCACGCCGACGGAGATTTGCACGTGATCTGCGACCCAAGCGACGGACTTGGCCTTGTAGGGCTCAGGCGTTGCGTCCAGGCCCAGCAGGTAGCCAAAGCGGATGAGGCTGACCTCGCCGCCCGCAAGACGCCGACCCTTCATCGACCCGACCGTGTATCCCGTCCGCGCCATGCTAACCCCCGTGCTGCTGCATGAACTCAAAGAACTCGTTGTCGGCCATCGGTGTCGGCTGCTCCAGGTCGGCCGGGACGAGCGTGCTCAGCAGCGCGCCGAGCTGCGCGATGGCCTGCGCCGACTCGCACTCCGGTGCCCATTCGACGATCGTGCGCTTGACGCGCTCGCCTTCCATGACGCGCACGTCGCGCTTGATCGTCGCGATGATGCGCGTGTTGATGCGCTCGCAGAACTTTTCGATCGGCGTGCGGTCGATCTCCTTGCCGCGCTCGTTGAGCACGATGCCCGCAAGCACCACGCCGTTGCGCTGGTAGGCATTGACGGCGCGCGAGATGTTGTTGGCCGCGAAGAGCGACATCGGCTCCTCGGACACGATGATGATGACTTTCTCCGCGAAGCCGCTGCGCAGCGGAGCCGCGAAGCCGCCGCACACGACGTCGCCGAGCACGTCGAAGATGGCGACGTCGAACTCGCCGTTCTCCAAGATGCCAATGTCGTCAAGGTGTTCGATGGTGCGCGCCACGCCGCGTCCGCCGCAGCCGAGGCCCGCGTGGGGACCGCCCGACTCGCAGCACTGGATGCCATGGCGACCTTGATTCAGGAAGTCCTTGCTCTGCGTGGCTTCCGGATTGTCGCCGAGGACATCGAGGACGGTCTTGACCTCTTCCTTGCCGTCGATGAGGCGAATGGCCGAGTCGTGCTTCGGATCGCAGCCGACATGCAGCACGCGCTTGCCCGCCATGGCGTACCAGGCGCTGAGCGACGTGGCGATCACCGACTTGCCGATGCCCCCCTTGCCGTAAATCGCGATTTTCTCGATGGGATATTCACTACTCATCTGACTCCTACCCCCGGTACTCGGCGTCGCGGGGTGCGCGCGCCATCCTCGCCTGGCCCCATCTCGTCGTGGCCTGCGCTCGCGGCGCACTCCCCGTCCTGCGACGAACGCGGACCAAGACTATCCACTTTCGCGCGATTGAGCAAGGACAACAAACCTAATACTTTCGCATACTGACATGCCTGGCGGAGTTTCAGCACTGCTGAGCTTCCGTTGGCCGCCAACAACCCTGCGGCTTGCACGCCGCTGCGACCGTGGGATAGAGTGCACTGATCCGGGGGTCGCGCGCCACCCATCTCGCTGGCGGCGCGGACTTGCCTGAGGTTTTGTCTCGATGCTGCACCGGATTGACGTGGTCTCGGGTTGTTCTCCCCGTTGTCCATCGTGCACCGCATGCAGCGATTCCCCGTGGCAGGCTTCGCTCGAACAGGTGTCCGCCGCATCGGACGCCGAGACGCTGCTGCTCGGCGGCGGCGACACGACGACATGGCGGCATCTCGCAGCGTTTCTCGCGCTGAACCAGACGCGCGCCACGCCTCAGGCCGTGATGATCGAGGCGCCGGCCCGCGCGCTGACGACCGCGATGCTGCGCAGCCTCGCGCGCCGCGGCGTCACGGGCGTGCTGGTGCAGATCGAGGGCTCCGGCGCGGTGATGCTCAAGACCGCGAACCTCGGCGACGGCGAGCGCGTCGTGGCAGAGGCCGAAGCGCTGGGTTTGCAAGCCCATGTGCGCCTTTGCGTGCGACCGATCACGTTGACGTTGCTGAGCGGCGTCGCGGGCCGGCTCTCGCCGCGCTCGACCTGGGTGGAGCTGATCGCCGCCGATTGGGGCCAGACGCCGGTCGGCTACCAGCCCGCCGCCGTCGAACGGCTGCTGTCTCTCGGGCAAGTTGCTGTGTTTTCAGGGCATCGCCAGACCGGCCACGGCTACCTGCCGCCCTGCACGATGCCGACGTTCTGGAAGCGGCGCCCGGCGGCGTGGCAATCGGCGGCCTGGCAATTGAACCCGGATCTGCCGGAACAGGCCAATACCGTCCTGCCGGCCTGTGCGACCTGCGACCTGCGAATGCTATGTCGTTGGAATGACTTGCCGCTGCTGAGCGAGAAGTTGCGCGCCACCGCCAAGCCGATCGTCGGCGGTCGTCTGCCCTGGCTCAAGGAGCGCAAAACCGAAATCGCAGTGCCGGCTTTCATCATCAAGCAGCGTCCGCCCGCCGAAGTCGTGTGCGTCTCGCCGTGGACGACGATGGAGATTACCGACCCGGCGGGCGATGTGCACCAGTGCTGCTCGGCGTGGACCGTGAGTTCGCGCGGCAACGTGCACGGCACGACGCTGGGCAC
>CAIXAA010000392.1 GCA_903917305.1 uncultured Myxococcales bacterium
TCGCGCATCGCATCCTGCGCCTTGTCGGAGATGCCTTGCAGGTACTCGACTTCCTGCGCGTGCGCGCCGGCCGGCATCAGTGTCATGACGAGCGGCGTCGTCAGGCCGGCAAGCAGGGGCAGCAAGCGGAAGGTCTTGGCAATCAGGCGGTTCATGTCGGTTCCTCGATTCAGATCATCTCAAGCTTCGGACCACTCATCGGCGTGGGCCAACCCAGCGCCGTCCAGGGACTACATCGCCGGCGCGGCCGGCTTGCCATTGTCCTTGGCCTTGGGCTTGTCGGTCTTCTTCTCTTCCGCGGTCTTGGGCTTGAAGCTCACCGTGAACTTGCCACGGCGCACCGTCGTCACGAACGCCGCCGACGTCGCGGCGTCGGTGGGCTTGTTCGCGCTCACCGCCGTCGTCGCCTTGGGCAGGTTCGGGTCCTTCTCCACCGTCGGGAACGCTTCCGGGTTCACCTTGGCCGCGTACTCGCCGGCTTCCTTGGACCACTTGTTGTACACGCCCAAGTTGTGCGCGACGTTGATGGCGTTGCGCAGCGCCGACTCCGACTGCGCCTCGATCGGCATGGCGATCTTCTCGATCTCCGCGCGGTACGCCGACATCAGCTCGTCGTTGTTCTGGATCTGCGGCGGGATCGGCGCATTGAACAGGTCTTCCTTGAAGTTGAAGTACAGCAGGCCGACGCGGAACATCGACGCCGCCGCCCACGCCTTGCCGCCGCCGGCCGCGACCTGGTCGGACACCTTCAGGTAGCTCGCCTCGGCCTTCTTGAGCGCTTCGGCCTTCTTCTGCAGCATCGGCAGCAGGCCCGTCATCTTCTTGACGTCCTTGAGGGTCAGCGCCTGGAAGTCGTCGAAATCGTACTCGGACTTGTAGAACATCGACTGCGCCACGAAGAACGGCGCGCGCCCGTTGGCGGCCTTGGGGTCGTTGTACTTCTTGACCGCTTCGTCGGCTGCCTTGATGAGATCCTTGCGGTTCTTCGCCGCGTTCTCCGTGCGCAGGCCCTCGACGCGGCGCCCGAGCGACTCGATCTGCAGGTCCGGGCGGCCGGCAAACTTCGCGGCGATGTTCGCGTAGACGGCGTTGGCCTGCTTGAGGCCATCCGCGCCCATCTTGTCGAACACATGCGCCTTTTCCATCTCGGCATCGGCCACCAGGCCCTTGAGGCGCTGCGTGTTCTCGTCGTCGCCCTTCAAGTTGCCAGCCACCGTCTGGAACTTGTCGTACGCCGCCGCCGCCGCCTTGTAGTCCTGCAGTGCCGTCAGGATCTGGCCGGCGTTGATGAGCGCCTGCGCCGCATCGGCATTGTCACGGAACTTCGCCATGTTCAGGAACGCGTCGGCCGCATCCTTGAACGCGGTCTGCGACTCGTAGGTCACGCCGATGTTGAACATCGCCTCGGGGGCAATCTTCGACTTCGGGAACTCCTTGACCACGCGCTCATACGTCTCGATGGCCTTCTTGTCGTCCTTCTGCAGGCTGTAGAGACCCGCCTTGTTGTACAAGGAGATCGCTGCCATTTCCGGCTCTTCCGTGCGGAACTCGCGCAGGATCGTGTCGTACTTGGCGTGCGCGCCGTCCCAATCCGGCGGCGTGCGCTTGGCCAGATCGACCGCCTGTTCCGCAACCGCGACGGCCACGTACTTGCGCAGGTCCTTCTTGTCCAAGACCAGGCGGTTCTTGCGCGCCAGCATCTTGCGCGCCCACTCCTCGATCTTGGGCCAGTCGCGGTGACGGGCGTAGATGTCGATCAACGTCTTGACCGCGATCTCCGCGACCTTGTTGTCTTCCTGGAAGTTGTAGACCTTCTCCATGCGCTCGATGGCCAGCGGATACTGGCCGCGCTCGTAGTAGGTCGCCGCCGCCAGGAACATGATCTCCGGGACCTTCTTGCCCTTGCCGCAGTCCTTCTTCTTCTCTTCGCAGCGCTTCTTGGCGGCAAACATCAGGTCGACGTACGTGTCCGCCGCCATGACGTAGTCCTTCTCCAAGGGATGCAGCGCCTGCTCTTTCTTCGGCACCTGCATCGACTTGATCTGCTCTTCGGTCAGCTCGGTCTTCTTGCCGCCCTTGACCACCTGCGTCTTGCCTTCCTCGTTGACCGCGAGCAGCGCCGGCGCGCTACGGCTCGGTTGATCCGCCAGCACCGCGGAGATATAGACCACGTGCCCCGAATGCTGCACTTTCA
>CAIXAA010000393.1 GCA_903917305.1 uncultured Myxococcales bacterium
CCGCATCACTGGGATTCTAGGATCGAAGTGGTCGGGTAGCAACCGCGGCGGAGCCCGGTCCTGCTAGAAGCCTTTGGCCATCACCACGGGCATGCCGCGCTCGATTTCGCGCACGGACTGCGTCAGCACGGCGAGGGAGTGGCGGTCATACGCTTCGACGACCAAGGCCACGCCGATCTGTTCATCGGGGAAATCCTTGAGGTTCTTCACCTGGCCGCCCTTCAATCCGTCGCCGCGCCACATGACCTCGAAGCGGTTGCCGCGCTCGACGCCGTCCTCCGCGCCCTTGTCGATGTAGATGTACTGGAACTGGCCGCCGGCCGTCGTCTCGTGGTGGAAGTCCACGACAACACCGAACAACTCCACCTTGTTCGGCACCGCGCGCACCATCGACAGCGGCTCGAACAGGTTGGTGATGAGGTCGCCGCGGCTGATCTCGGAGAAGGAGCGCGTCAGCAGCATGCTCGTCAGCGGCTTCTGGCTGCCGAGGATCTTGCCCTCGCCCAGGAAGTTGATCTTGTAGCCCACGAGCTTGCCGGTGATCGGGTGCATGACCGGCCGTTCCACGCGGTAGATCGTGAAGCGGTCGCCGTCGCGCACGCACGGACCGGCGTAGCTGTCCTGGTCCTTCTTCTGCTCCTGCTCGGCGCAGCGCTTCATGCGGAAGCGGGCGTACACTTCGTCGAGCGTGCCCATCATGTCGCGCTCTTCGCGGCTGGACTCGATGGTGCCGCTCTCACGGTAGTCGCGGGACGAGATGTAGCCGACGCGGCGGTTGAGCGTCATCGGCTCGACCTTCTGCGGCTCGAAGCGTGAACCCGCGAAAGCAATCGCCTTTTGCGCGACGCCCGGCGCCGAGCGACGGCTGAGGTAGAGCGTGTCGCCCGGATAGATCAGGTGAGGATTGGTGATCTGCGGGTTGTACGACCACAGCGACGGCCAATACCACGGCTGGTCGTAGAGCCCTTCGGCGATGCTCCACAGCGTGTCGCCCGGCTCGACCACGTAGATGCGCTCGCCGGTCTTGGCGGAATCCTGAACCGTGATGCTGGGTTGACTGCGATCGGGCAGCATCTGGGCAAATGCCGGCAAGGCCAGGCAAAGACCTGAAACCATAGCGATCGCCAGGAAGGCACGCCGCGTCATGGCTCGCTCCGCTTGGTGTCGTCCAGGCGCTCTTGGGCCAGATGAGCCGCCTGCGTGTTCGGATAGGTGCGCGTCAGCTGGCGGAGCACGTCCGTCGCCGCCTTGTCGTCGCCCATCTGCCGGTACGTCAGCCCCAGTTTCAGCAGCGCATCCGGGACCTTGTTGGCGCGCGGATAGAGCTGGGCCACGCGCAGGAAGCTCTGCGCCGCCTTGAGCCACAACGCCTGCGCGTACCAGCTCTCGCCAATCCAGTAGAGCGCATTGTCCGCGAGATCGTGGTCCGGGTACTGCTTCAAGAGCGACTCGAACATGCCGCGCGCCGCCGGCAGCTGCCCGTGATCCAGGAGGTTTTTCGCCTGGTTGTAGATGACCAGGGCCGGATCGGTGCGCGGCGCCGCCGGATCCTTGAGCTGCGGCGGCAGATCGCCGCCGGGACCGCTCGGCTCCTGGCTGTCGTCTTGCTGCGCCATGTTCGCTTCGCGCGTCGCGGGCTTCTCGACCTTGACGGTCTGCAGGTTGGGCACCCAGGTGTCGTCGCGGCGGCCGCGCGCCAGCTTCTCGGTCTCCGCGCGATCTTCGATGAGCACCATGCGGTTGCGGAACTCGTCGAACTGCACGCGCTGGGCCGCCTGGCTGCGCTTCAATTCGTCCAGCTCCTCACGCAAGGCCTTGACTTCGCTGTTCATCTGTTCGACGCGCGCAGCGGAGCAGCCGGAGACGGCGAGGCCGACGCCGAGCAGCCATGCGTGCAGGAAACTCAAGCGCTGGATCGAACAAGGCACCGAGGGGCCTCCTGTGCGCGGCGCGCGGGACGAAAGGCCGCGCTGCTGCAAACGGTCACGCTACCGCGCGGGGCGGCCGTGTCAACATTTCGGCAGCGCCGACCAGGCGTGGCGCAGGTGCGGCGCAATGTCGGCCCAGCCAAGACCCACGCGCCGCCGCAGGTGGGCGAGGGGCCCGCGCACGGCGACAGGCAGCCGCACGCCCACGATTCGCCACGCCACGACGCGGCCCAGCAAGGCTTCCCGCGGCACGGGCGCATCGGGCAAACGGCAGGTATCGCCACGGGTCTGCACGCTGCACGGCGCGATCGCCTGGACCCGGTGCAGCCAGACCTGCCCCGGCGCTGGCCCGACGAAGGCGACGAGATCGCCGCGCTGCAGATCCTCCCAGGGCGTGCGCACCACGCCCGCCTCGACCGGCGGACCGAGAGGCCACATCGACCGGCCGCGCAACGGCAGCCAGAGATCGACCGGCGTCATTCGGTCACGCGGCGGCCGCGCCCTTTTTCGGGGCGGTGGATGGGGAAGACGGTTTTGCTGGCGGTGCGCGGCGTTTCGCCGGCCGGGACGCTGGCCCAGGTCGCTTGGGGCAAGCGCTCGCCGGAGACCTCCTCGAAGGCTGCCATGCGGGCCCGCGTGGCTGCGTGGAACCCGCTGGGGGCGCTGCGGAAATCGCCGGTGACCTTGAATGCCTCGCCCGGGCAGTAGCTGCAGAAGCCGCTGCCGGCGCAGGTCTGGCAGGTGGTGCGCTCGGCGTTGGTCCAGGCAAGCAGCTCCTGGCGCGCCGCGGAAGTACGCCAGATGTCTGCAAAAGACCGCTCGCGAACGTTGCCGAGCGCCATGGGGAACGAGACGCAAGGCCACACGGAACCGTCGGGGCTGATGTAGGCCAGCGTGCGGCCGGCGCCGCACGGCGCGCTGCTGCCGGATTCGCGCAAGGAGGCAGGCACGGCGGCGTCGAGGCTCAACAGGCGCCGGCGCCAGGCCTCGGCGCGGATGCGGTCTTCGCCCACAAGATCGAGAACTTCCAAGCGATCGCCGCCGGCGTGGTCACGAAAGACGTGCGTCGCGAACTCCACGGCGCAGCCCAGGGCGCGAAAATGCTCGAAGAGCAGCGGCATTTCTTCGATCGTGTGCGGCTGCACGGACATCGAGACACGCACGGCCAGGCCCGCGTCGCGCAGGTGCGCGATGCCCGCGAGCGTGCGCTGCAGCGAGCCGGACGAGCGCGTGAAGGCGTCGTGCACGGCAGGCTGCAACGAGTAGACGCTGACATCGATTCGCTGCACGCGGCTGTTCTGCAAGGCGCTCGCCACCTCTGCCGTGACCAGGCCAGCGTGGGTCTTGACGCGGCTGAGAAAGCCGAGCTCCGCCGCGCGCGCCAGGAGTTGCAGGAAGTCGGGGCGGCGCAGCACTTCGCCGCCGCTCCAGCGCAGATCGAGGACGCCGCTTGTGCTCAACTGCTCGAGAAGGCGAAGGATCTCCGCCGTCGTCATCTCCGGCCACGCCTTGTCATCGAGGTAGCAGTGCTGGCAGTCGAGATCGCAGCGGTACGTGAGGTCCAGGTGAGCGGCAAACGGCAGGCCGGAGCGCTCGTACGCGGCGCGCAGCGCGGCCTGCACCGGGTCGAGCGCGTCAGGCGTCATCGCGGGTTGCCTCCAGCGCACCCAGCACGGCGGCGGGCGCTTGCCCAAGGCAATGGCTCAGGTGGCGCGGCGGATGATCGCGCACCAGGGCCAGGACGCCGTCGAACACGGCTTGGGCTGCCGCACCGCCCGCGTGGTACGCATGGACGCAGACGGTCGCGAACGCGTCGGCGCTCGCGATGGGCTGCACCGCGGTGCGCGAACGGTCGGCGCTGAGCACGGCGATGCCAGCCAGGGGCACGCGCCACGGCCGGGCCTCGCGCGGGCCGCGCGATTCGCAGTAGCGCCAGACGGACCAGCCGCCAGCGGCGTCTGGCACAAGAAAGGCATACTCATCATGGAGATAGGTATCGGCAAAGCGTTCCGCCAGCGTCGTCTTGCCTGCGCCGCTGTGGCCCATCACCACCCACGCACGGCCGCGGTGCAGCAGCGTCGCCGCGTGCAGCAGGACACCGCCGCGCGTCAGGACCTGGGCATAGCCGGTCGCCAGCAGGCCGGCGAACAGCGGTCCGGTGCGCTCCGGTGCGGGCGGCCGGTTCAGGACGATGGCGCCGCGCCGCGCGGCGAACGAGCCGTGCACGGCGCAGCGCATGCCTTGGAAGGCAAACCCTTCGGGATCCAATCGGGTGTAGGTGGGTTCGCAGTCGCCGGCAGCCGGATCGCAGGACAGGTCCAGGTCGATGTCCGCAGGCTGCCCCGGCGCTGCGAGCCAGTCCGCGGCGAAGGACGCGTCGGCGCCGGCAGGCAGCCGGAGACCCACGTGGAAGTCGCCGAAACGAACGGACAAGTTTTGCATGCCGCGCAGGTTACTCGTGCGTCCCCGAGCCGGGGCCACCGCACTGCGAGCCGAGCAGCGCAGACAGCTGCCCGCTGAGCGTCTCCAGCACGGGCGCGACGTACGGTTGGCGCGCATCCTCGGTCTGCATCTGCGGATTCGTCTCTTGGGCCTGCCGCTCGTCTTGCATCTCTTCCTCCACTGATGGCCGGCGCAGCGCGGCGCCTTGGCTCGATGTCCTGCTCAATACACGATGACGAGGCTGCCGTCGACCGAGCCGATTGCAAGGTCAACCAGGCCATCGCCATTGAAGTCCCCGACGGGTGCCAGGATGACGCCGCCCCAGATGGTCGACTTCATCACGCCCCAGTTCGCGTCGGCGCCCTTGAACGGGTCGCCGATGACCAGATCGTCGTACTCGAACGCGGTCTCGTTCGGGATCGGCGAGGCCGGACGCTGCAGACCGAGCCGGATGCTGACCAGGTTCGAGCCGTTGGGCGCGTACTGCGGGCGACCGTAGACGATGTCGGTGTGGTTGGCGCCGGGCCGATCCGCGAAGTTGCCGAGCGAGAACACGCCCATGTGCCACGTGCGGCCGTAGTAGCCGATGCCGGGCGCTCCCGGTCCCGGCGCGGCGACCGACGTGTTGGCGTCGCCGGCCAGCGGCAAGCTGCCGCCGTTGGCGCTGAGGGTCTTGCCTTCCTTGCCCGTGAAGCTCTTGCCGCGCAGCCAGTACAGACCGCCGATGCCGCTGCTGCTCTGGTGCTGCACGACGAGATCCGGCGCCGGGTCGCCATCGAACTCGACGGCTGCCATGAAGAAGCCGATCGCGTTGTTGGAGATCGTGCCATCGGGCAGGAAGCGCACGGCCTCCGCGTCGTTGGCAATGCCGGTGTTGTTGGCGCTGAGCTGGATGTCCGTGTCGCCGGAGAGCGGCCGCCCCTTCAAGATCACGACCTGCTGCGGCGTGGCATTCTGGGCGATCGCCAGCTCGTCGTACTGCTTGCCGGTGCCGTCGCCATCGACCAGCACGTTGCCCAGGCCGAGCAAGCCGATGCCGAAGATCTGCGTGCCGGTGATGCTCGCCAGATGGACGGTCGCCACGTTGTTGGCGGTGCGGTCGGCGGCGCTGCGCACGTCGATCGTGACCGTCTTGCCTTGGGTCCACGCCGCGCTGCCGGGGATGATGTAGACGCGGTCGTCGGCGATGTTGACGCCGCCGAGCAGCAACGGCCGGCTGGTGATGGCGATGTCCGAGATCGGCAGGCCGCTCGGGCTGACATCGCCGTTGAAGTTGCCGATCGTCGTGATGCGGTAGGCGCCAAAGCTCAGCAAGCTGCCGAGGTTGTTGATGACCACCACCGGCGTCGTGCTGATCTGCGCGTTCTTGTTGCCCAGGTAGACCTGCACCGAGCGCGGGCCGCCGGTGCCGGTGCCCAGGCCGACGATGAGGTCGGTGACGCCGTCGCCGTTGACGTCGCGGCCCATCGCGGTCGGCGCGCCGAGTCCGCCGGGGTTGGGCAGGCAGATGTGCTTGGGGCCGCTCATCGCGGACAGATCGATGTCGGTCAGCGAGCCATCCGCAGCGCCGACGCGGCCGTAGATGATGCACAGCGGCTGCGACAAGCCGCCGCCGACGGCCAGATCGGCCAGGCCGTCGCCGTCCAAGTCGCCGACTGCCGTGACGTTCTGCTTCATGTCGCAGGTCGTGCCGGCCGTGGAGCTGCACAGCGGGTTGCCGCCCGCGTCCGTCGGCAAGGCGAAGGAGCCGCCCTGGCTCATGCGGATGTAGCGCAGGCGCAGGCCGTCCGTCGACAAGGCTGCGGACACAGGCGACTTGTTGCCCGCCGGATCGGTGACCTGCACGGCGAAGTAGTACTTGCGATCGCCGTTGTCGACGGTCGGATCGTACTTCACGATCGGCACGAACTGGCACGGATCCGCGCTGGTGCGCAGGTCCGGCCCCTCGATGGTGACCTGCTCCGCACTGCCGGACGCAGCGGGCGCCGGCACCTTGGCGAGCGCGACGAGCTTGGCATCGCAAGCTGCGGCAAAATCCGCAGCCGTGGCAATGGGCTTGCGCGAGTAGCGCACGTCGTAGCTCGACGCGGTGCCCACCGTGCCGTTGTCGCCCACCGCGGTGAAGGACAAGCGCGCCAGCGGACGGCGCGGGTTCAAGTCGCCGGCAGCAAAGGGATTGAGCACGACGGCCGCCGGCGGCGTCCAGTCGATCGACGCAGTGAACGTCGCGGTCCCGATGTTGCCCGCCGCATCCTGCACGGTCGCGGTGACGACGTTGGTCGCATCCTCCGCCAGCGTCGCGAACTGGATGTCGATCGTCTGCGAAGTGCCCGACAGCGCCACGGGCAGCGTCAGGTTCTGCTGCGCCAGCGTCGTCGGCGCGCCACCGGTGCTGCGCTCCAGCTTGACGAGCTGGCCGCCGGCCAGACCGGCGTCGCTGACCTGCAGCTGCGCGTGCAACTGATGGCCCGGCGCCGGCGTCAGATCCTGCGCCTTGCCGTACAGCGCCGTCGCACCGCTCGCCGGCGTCGCCACGCCCAGCACCGGACCGGCCGTGAACGCCACCACCGGGTTGGTCAGGTCTGCGGACACCTGCAACGCGCCGCTGCTGCCCTTCTGCACGCCGCTGGCGAGCACGACCGCCTCGACGTCCACCTTGTCGCCGTCGGCCAGCACGAGGTCGAACGCCGCGCCGAAGCCGGTCGGCGCCTTGCTGGTGACCAGCGTGCCGTTCTTGTGCAGCTCCACCGCCGTGACGGTGCCGCACGGCCCGACGAAGCTGGCCGAGACGGGGACGGTGATGCTGGCGCAATTCTGGCCAGGAACCGCGCAGTTCTGCGTGTTGAAGCCGCCGGATTGCGGCAGGCCCTTCAACTGCACGAGGCAGCCGCTCAGCTGCACCTTGAAGCCGCGCGTGGCGACCGTGGTGTTGCCGTGGTTGTCGAGCGCGGTCAGGCGGGCGCTGTAGTTGGGCGTATCGCCGAACGGAATGGTCATCAGCACGTCGGGCTCGTTGCCGCCCGCGTTCGTCACGCTGCCGCTGCTGACGGCTTGGAAGCCGACGCAGTTGGCGAAGGTGGCGTCGCAGTCGTAGCCGAGATCGAGGGTCCAGCTCACGGCATCGACCGTGGCGAACAAGGCGTCGACCTGGTAGCCGCCGATGGCCGGCGCGGCATCCTGATCATCCGTAAACACAGCCCCTTCACCGGGCTTGCTGATCAGCAACTGCGGCCCTTGCGTGTCGACCGTGATGGACGTCGGCACCGTCGCGATCGTCGACGTGTTGCCGCACGTGTCGGTCAGCACGGCCTGCAGCGTGTGGCCGCCATCGGTCAGCACGGCGTAGAGCGCGTTGGTGAACACGACGAGGCCGCTGTCGAAGGGCCGCGCGCCCTGGTCCAGGCCGCCGTCGAGCAGCTTGACGATCTGGCCCTGGACATCACTGTCATTGCTGACGATCTTGATGTCGAGCGAGTCGCCTGCGGCCAGCACGGCCTTGGCCGGCGCCGCGAAGTCGCCGGTCGGCGCGACGGTGTTGACGTTGAACGGGTCGAGCGACAACTCCGGGCCGATGTTGCCGACCCAGTCCGTGGCGACGGCAGAGACGGTGACGGTGCCCTCGGTCGGGATGTTGACGGCGAGCGTGGCGCTCTTGCCGACCGTCTTGCCGGACGCGGCCGGCAGGTTGTCGACGAGCAGGGCGACGGTCGCCTCCTCGTTGGCCGTCGTCACGCCGAAGCTGAACTTGCCGCCCGGCAGACCAAAATCGGCAATCATTTGAAGCTTGTTTGAGAGACAGCCAGCGGGCACGCCCGCAGCGCTCGGCGGCGTCAGGGCGCTGACGACCGGCGGCACCGTGTCGATCGCGACGGTGCGCTGCTTGGTGTAGGTGTAGGCCGAAGCTTGGGAAGAGACCCACGGCACGGTCGGCAGCAGGCCGGCTTCGGCGACGAAGCGGTAGTTGCCGTCCGGCAGAGACGACACGTCGAAGTCCGTCGCCGCGGCGTCGCTCTTGCCGGTCGCGACCACCTTGAAGCCCGGGCTGACGCAGTCGGCGCCCGTGAGGCCCGGCGCGTCGCTGCACAAGCGCACGTCGGCGCCGGTCGGCAAGCCGTACACGAGCGTCGAGACCGACTTGCCGGCCAGCTTGTTCCAAGGCACCGCGCAGAAACCGTTGGCGCACACGTGGTTGCCACCGCAGTCGGCGGCAACGGAGCAGACCTGGCCTTCGATGGGATTCAGCGGGCTGGTGATGCGCACTTCCGCAGTGGCCGAAAGCACTTGCGCCACAATCGTCTTGCCCGCCGTGTTGCCTGCGAGGTCCGAAGCGACAAAGACCAGCTTGACCTTCTTGCCATCGGGCATCGAGACGATGCCGAAGCTGGCGATGCCGACCGTCTTGTCCGGAATCGCGGTCTTGGCGGTGAACAGGTAGCTGCCGACCGTCTTGCCGTTGTCATCGACGACATCGACCGTCGCCGTCGCGCCGACCGGCATGCCGCTCACCTGGATCTGCAGGTTGATCTGGATGCCGTCGGTCGGGTCCTGGTTCACGTCGTCGGTGCTGACGAGCAGGATCTGCGTTCCCGTCTTGCCCAGCGGCGACGAGAGGTCGCCGATGACCGGCGCGGTGCGATCGACGATCACGCTCGTGGTCGGCGAACTGGCAGATTGGCCAGCTTCATCCGTCACTTGCGCGAACAGCGTGCAGGTCTGCTGGTCGGCGAAGGTGACGTTGCTGAACGTCACGCTGCCGCCCTTGACCTGACCCGGGTACTGCGTCGGCGTGCCCGCGCAGTTCACGGTGAGCGTCGCGCTGCTGCCGTCCGCGGTGTGGACCGTCGTGGCGATGACATCGGTGATGCAGCCAGGCACGCCGGGCACGCAAGCCAGGCTGCCCAGGTTGAACATCGAGCCGTCTGCCGGCGCGGTGACCTCGATGCCGGGCTTGTCCGTCTTGTAACTCAGCTGGATGACGGACGAATAGCCAAGCTTGGCGGGCGTTGCCGGCTGGGCGGCGCCGACCTGCACCGACTTGGACGCCACGGAGAGCCCGGAAACCGAGAACGAATACGCGCCGTCATTGCCCGGCGTCACGACCACCGCGGCGTCGATGGCGCCATCGATGCGCACTTCGAGCAGCGCATTGCCAATCGGCGCGCCGGATTGCGGATCCGTGACCTTGACGGTCACTTCCATCGCGTCGAACACCGTCGCCACCGAACCCGGCGGCGTGACGAACTGCACGACCGATACACCAAGGTTGCCGACGCCGGCGTTCAACCCGGTTGCGAGGCCCTTGCGCGCCTTGGGGAAGAAGAAGCTGATGTTGGCCATCGACGAGCTGAAATTGCCGCCGCCAAAGCCGCAAAGCAGCGCCAGCACCAGCAAGGTCGGGTAGCTCGTCGTGGGATCGCGCAAGGCGAATCCCATGCCAAGCGCCGGAACCAGAAGGCTGGCCGTTGAAATCGCTGTCCAGCGACGTCCGCCGAAGATCGGAACCAGGAACGAATAGAAAATTCTCAGCGTCGCACCGGAAAGCGCGGGCAGCGCCGTCAGCCAGAACATCTGGTTCTTGCTGAAGCTGAATCCCGCCTTGTTC
>CAIXAA010000394.1 GCA_903917305.1 uncultured Myxococcales bacterium
CGCCACCCGGCGTCTACGTGCGCCGGGAGGCCAAGATGCCCTCGACGCCGCTGTCCCTGCTGCACCGCGGCGACACGGTGACCGTGCAGTCGTGCCAGCCCGACTGCAACGTGCCGCATGCCTGGGCGTTGTTGCAGCCGCACGGCGCGGTGCCGGTGGCGGACCTGCGCATGCTGCCGGTCAGCCCCGCCGGCATGCTGACCAGCGCCAACGCCCAGTACATCTACGCCAAGATCCCCGTGCGCACGCCGGTGTTTGCGCGGCCCGATGCGCACGCCAAGGTCATCCACAAGGAGAAGGCCGAGTTCCGCCTGGCGTTCGCCCCCAACCCCGAGTTGGCCAAGACCGGCTGGTACCAGCGCCCCAATGGCGGCTACATGCGCGAGAAGGACTTGAAGTTCTTCACGCCCAGCACTTTCGTCGGCGAGCACGAGCTGCAGCCGCCGTTTGCCTTCGTGCGCCGCAAGGTCAAGCTGACGCCGCCCAAGGGCAGCGCCGCGGTGGAGCCGGTGATCCTGCAACGCTATGATCGCGTGAAGGTTCTCGGCGAGGCCAAGGGCAAGGTGCTGGTGCCGGGCGGCTCGCTGCCGCGCGGCCTGGTGCGCATGGTGCGCTTCTACGGCGCGCCCAAGCACGTGCCCGGCAAAGACAAGCGAATCCACGTGGATCTGACCGAGCAGGTGCTGACGGCCTACGAGGGCAACAAGCTCGTGTTCGCCACGCTGGTCTCGACTGGCAAGGACAAGAACCATACGAAGTCCGGCGACTTCCGCATCTACGCCAAGACCATCCACAGCTCCATGCGCGGCAAGCCGTGGGACGACTACTACGCCGAGGAGATCCCTCACGTCATGCACTTCTACGAAGGCCAGGCGCTGCACGGCACCTATTGGCACGACCAGTTCGGCATCGAAAAGTCGCATGGTTGCGTGAACTTGTCCTTTGCGGACGCCAAGTGGATCTTCGAGTGGGTGCCGCCGGAGCTGCCGGCGGGCTGGCACAGCATCCTGCCCAGCAAGGGCGACCCGCAGGTGTGGATCACGATTGAGAAAGCGCATCCGGCGCGCCAGAAGCCCGGCTCGGAGCTGGCCAAGGACAAGCAGGTGCCGCCTGTGCTATGCAAGGTGGGCGGTCCGGCGCAGGCGCAATGCCCGCGGTAGGGCCGTCTGGAGCCTTGCGCCGTGCTGCTCATCGAACACCGCGTCAATACACGTGAACACCTGCTGCGGCTGCCTGCCGGGCGCGGCATCGAGGTCGACGTCCGCGACTACGACGGCGACCTGCGCTGCGTGCACGATCCATTGCAAACCGGCGAGAAGCTTGCGGATTTGCTGGAGGTCTGCGGCGACCGGCTCGTCATCTTCAACGTCAAGTGCGACGGCCTGGAGGAGCGCATCCGCGACCTGGCCGCGCAACACCGCATCGCGCAATGGTTCTTCCTCGATTGCGCGGCGCCGACGCTGGTGCGCTTGACGCGGCAGGGCGAGCTTCGCGTCGCGGTGCGGTACAGCGAGTTCGAGCCGATCGAGGCGGCGCTGGCCTTTGCCGGTCGCGCGCAGTGGCTGTGGATCGACTGCTTCACGCGCCTGCCGCTGGACGCGGAGAGCTTCCGCAGGCTGCACGCGCACTTCCGCATCTGCCTGGTCTCGCCGGAGCTGCAGAAGCACCCGCGCGCCTGGATTGGCGACTTCCGCAAGCAGATCGAGGGGCTGCCGGTCGACGCCGTCTGCTCCGACTTCTGCGAGGACTGGACCTGATGCGGCGCTGGCTTGCGCCCGCTGGTCTGGCGCTGCTGACGCTGGCGCTGACTTTGCCGTTGTGGTTTGCGCCCTTGTCGAGCGTGCCGGCGGGCGACGGCCTGGGCGACGCCTTCCAGTTCCTCTGGACCCTCTGGTGGACGGGCGGGGCGCTGCACGGCAACCACGCGCTCTGGCACACGAACCTGCTGCACTGGCCGGAGACCACGCCGCTGGCCTTCCACACGCTCACGCCGGCCAACGGCCTGCTGTCGTTGCCGATCCAGGCCCTGGTGCCGGGCCCGGCCGGGCTGGTGCTGGCGCTGAACCTGCTGACGATCCTGTCGTTCTTCCTGACGGCCCTCGCGGCGCGCGCGCTGGCGCGGGAGCACGGCGCCACCGAACTCGGGGCTTTTGCCGCGGGCGCGCTCGCGGCGAGCCTGCCCTACCGCCTCTGGCACATCAACCACCTGAATTTGCTGTCGACCTACTGGGGCCTGTGGACGCTGCTGTGCCTGTGGCGCGCGCTGCGGCGCGGCACCTGGCCGTGGATCGTAGCGACGGCGCTGTGCGCGGCGCTGCTGACCTACAGCGACTACGAGGGCGCGCTGGCGACGGTGCTTCTCTCCATTGGAATGCTGGGTTGGCGTCTGTGGGCCTTGCGCCGCGATCCCGGGCTGCCGCGCGTGGCGCGCACGCTGGCGTGGACGGCGGCGCTGGCGCTCCTGCTGCATCTGCCCTTGCTGATGGCGCTTTTGCAGCCCGGCGCGGCGCCCGTGCCGCCGACGCTGGCCAAGACCGAGTCGCTCAGCGCCAACCTGCTCGGCCTGCTGCTGCCGGGGCCTGGCAGCATGCTGCACCAGGGCTGGGCGAACGCCCTGTTGCCCTCGTCCACTCAAGGCCTTGCCGGCGACGAGGTGGGCCAGGGGCTGCTGTTCCTGCCGCTGCTGGGCTGGCTGTTGCTGCGCCGCGAAACGCCAAGGGCGGCGCGGCTTTGGGCGCTGGCGGGCGCGCTGCTGCTGCTGCTCGCGCTGGGGCCGACGCTGCAGGTGGGGCCGCTGCGCCTGCTGCAGGGCTGGATGCCGCTGGCCTGGCTGCGCAAGGCCGTGCCGATGCTGGGGATCAGCCGTGCGCCGGTGCGGATGCTCGGCCTGGGCGGCATGACGCTGGCGATCGCCTTCGGGCTGGCGCTGCCAAAACGCAATACGCTCGCCGGGTTGCTCCTGCTGCTCGTGCTGCTGGAGCGCCTGCCGGCGACGCCGCCCAAGACCCAGCCGGTGCGCGTGCCGCAGGCGATCGCGGCGCTGGCGCAGACGCCGCAGAAGGCGGCGCTGCTGCAACTGCCGACGGGCTATTTCCATCGTCAAGTCTATATGTTCTGGCAGACCGAGCACGGCCACCCGACGACCACGGGCTGGACGGCGCGGCTGCCCAAGGGCATGGGCGAGCTGCCGGATCGCTTTGCGCGGCTGCAGGGCCAGGAGGCGCAGCAGGCGACGCTGCGGCGGGCGCGCATTGGCTATGTGGTGTTGGCGGCTCCGGATCCGCGCGAGCTGCTGCGCGGCGAGCCGCGGGTGATCCCCCTGGACAAGCCCTAGAGGACCAATCAGAAACTTCGTTTCCGACGAGGGTCCGTTGCCTGTCTCTGGGTCGCCGAGCGCGCCGATGCGGACGCGCCGGCTCCATGAGAGCGCCGATCAACGATTGTTGATCGGCGCTCTATATTCCGGCGCCTTCGTCGAAAAGCGCCATGCGAGCCAGGGTTTGCGTCACGCTGCCACCCGGCGGCACGCTCTTGGTGAGCCAGACGTTGCCGCCGATGACCGCGCCCTTGCCGAGCGTGATGCGGCCGAGGATCGTCGCGCCCGAATAGATGATGACGTCGTCCTCCACGACCGGATGCCGCGGAATGCCCTTGATCGGCCGGCCTTTGTCGTCGAGCGGGAAGCTCTTGGCGCCGAGCGTCACGCCCTGGTAGACGCGCACGTTCTTGCCGATGACGCACGTCTCGCCGATGACGACGCCGGTGCCGTGGTCGATGAAGAAGCGTTCGCCAATGGTTGCGCCAGGATGGATGTCGACGCCGGTCAAGCTGTGCGCGTACTCCGTCAAGATGCGCGGGATCAGCGGCGCGCCGAGGACGTGCAGCTCGTGCGCGATGCGGTAGTCGATGATGGCGCGCAAGCCCGGATACGAAAAGATGATCTCTTCGAGGCTGGTCGCCGCCGGATCGCCGTCGTAGGCGGCCTTGACGTCTTCGGCCAGGACGCGGCGCAGCTCCGGCAGGCGGCCCAGGAACGCCCGCGAGATCTGGTGCGCGCGGTCGTCGCAGCCGTGGTGCACTTGCGGATCGCGGTCGCAGGAGAAGCACAGGCCGCGTTTGACCTGCTCGTCCAGGATGTGCAGCACGCGGTCCAGGGTGGCGCCGACGAAAAAGCGCTTGCTCTCGGCGCTGATGTCCCAGTCGCTGAAAAAGCCTGGAAACAGGGCGGATCGCAGCGCCAGCAGCATGTCGATCAGCTGGTCGCGCGAAGGCAGCAGCAGGCGCCGATGCAGACCGCGGCCGTTGTGCGCGCCGCCTCCCCAAGGTTCGCACAAGGCGTCGACCACATCGCCCAAGGTGACTGGATCGACAGGCAAATCGGAGGGGTTCTCCCTGCAGCTCATGGCGCGGCCTCTTCGAACAGCCAGGTCGACAGGTAGCGCTCGCCGGTGTCGGGGAGCACGACGACGATCAACTTACCCTTGTTTTCCGGGCGGTTGGCTACTTGCTGCGCCGCCCACACCGCCGCGCCGGCGGAGATGCCGCACAGGATGCCCTCGTCGCGCGCCAGCTTGCGGGCCACCGCGCCGGCGTCCTCGTGATCGACGCAGACGATCTCGTCGATGAGGTCGGTGCGCAGCACGCCGGGGATGAAGCCCGCGCCAATCCCTTGAATCTTGTGCGGTCCCGGCGCGCCGCCCGACAGCACCGGCGAGGCGGTCGGCTCGACGGCGATGGCCTGGAACGACGGCTTGCGCGCCTTCAAGGCCTCGGCCACGCCGGTCAGCGTGCCGCCGGTGCCGACGCCGGCGACCAGGATGTCGACCTGGCCGTCCGTGTCCGCCCAGATCTCCTCCGCCGTCGTGCGCCGGTGGATGGCCGGGTTGGCCGGGTTGTTGAACTGCTGCAGCATCAGGTAGTTCGGATTGGCGTCGACCAGCTCCTGCGCCTTGGCGATGGCGCCCTTCATGCCCAGCGCACCCGGCGTCAGCACGAGCTCCGCGCCGAAGATCGTCAGCAGCTTGCGGCGCTCGATGCTCATCGTCTCGGGCATGGTCAGGATGAGCTTGTAGCCGCGCGATGCGCAGACAAAAGCCAGGGCGATGCCGGTGTTGCCGCTGGTCGGCTCCACCAGCACGGTGCTGGGCGTCAGGCGGCCGTTCTGCTCCGCGTCTTCGATCATCGCCAGACCCAAGCGGTCCTTGACGCTCGAACACGGGTTGAAGGACTCGAGCTTGGCGACGATGGTGGCCGGGCAGCCGGCGGTGATGCGGCGCAGGTGGCACAGCGGCGTGCCGCCGACCAGGTGCGTAATGTTCTCGGCGATCTTCATGGGGCCTCGGGACCTGCGCAAGGATGGGCAGGCGCCGCGGATCTTGCGACAGCGGCGCCCAGGTGGCAAGGCGAGCCGGGCAGGCTGGACAATCCCGCGCTCGCTGCCTACGGTCCGGCGCCCTGGAGGGACGCGTGGCCTGGTTCCTGTTGCTCAGCACCGCCATCGCGCTCGCCATGGACGCCTGCGCCGTCGCGCTGTCACTCGCGATGCGCGAACCCCAGGTGAAGGCCCGGCAGTGGCTGTTCCTCGCCGCCGTGTTCGGCGGCTTCCAGGCCGCCATGCCCGCCGCGGGCTACGCCCTGGGCGCCAGCTTCGCCAGCCACGTCGCGCGCTTCGGACCGTGGATCGCCGGCACGCTGCTGTGCGGCCTCGGCGCGCGCATGGCATGGCAGGGCTGGCGCGGCGAGGCCGGGGAGATCGGCACCGGCGCGCGCTGGCCGGGCCCGCGCGAAGTCCTCAGCCTCGGCGTCGCGACCAGCATCGACGCCCTGGCGGTCGGCGTCAGCTTCGGCCTCTTGCGCGCGCGGTTGTGGCCCGCGGTCGTCACCATCGGCGTCGTCACCGCCCTGCTGACCGCGTTGGCCGTGCAGGTGGGCCGCCGCGTCGGCGCCGCCCTCGGCCGCGGCGCCGAAGGTCTGGGCGGCGCGGTGCTGATCGCCATCGGCCTCAAGATCCTCGTCCTCGCCTGAGCCGCTGTCCTGAATGGCGGCCGCGCCTGCGGCGTTGCCACCTCGCGCGGCAACCGCTACCTTGCCCACCGTCTGCCGAGGATCTTGCCATGCGTCGTCTGCTCCCGTTCCTCGCGCTCCCGCTCCTTTGCCTGCCCGGCTGCGAGTTCCTGCAGCAGGCGGCCCAAGCTGCGCAACAATCCCAGGCCTTGAAGCCGCTGATGCCGACCGTGACCTACCAGGACGCGGTGCTGGTGCAGTCGCCGTCGCAGCACATGATGAGCGCCTACTACTGCCCGCAGGTCGTGCCGGATCCGTTCGGCGTGCCGGGGACGGCGGCGGCGGCGTGCAGCGTCGCGTTCGGCAATCCGCCGCTGCCCGAGCAGATGCGCGTCGCCTTCGAGCTGCGCTTCCTGGTCAAGAACCCGAACCACTTCCCGATTCCGCTGGCGGAGGTGCTGACCGCCGCGCTCGTCTTCCCGGACAAGACCCAGCAGAGCCTGGGCGCGGCGTGCGTCGCGTTCTGCGGCGCGGATCAGCCGGGCTGCACCGGCGCGCCAGGGCCGGACTCGTGCAAGATGAAGGCGACGGACATCAAGACGCTCGATGACTTCGCCAATGCCACCGCCAACTTCCTCATCGCCAGCGGCGTCGCGCTGGTGCAGGGCCAGCAGCCGTCCTTCGTGATGCCGCAGGTCGTCGCCGACTCCGAGATCGTGGTCAAGCTGCGGTTCTCCTTTGGTCCCGATGCCTTGCTCGGCGTCTTGAAGCAGCTGGCGTCGCAGGCGATCGATAGTTTGGCGGCAGGCAAAGATATTATCTTTGAGATTCCGTATGTTCTGCAGGGAACGGCTTGGTTCGATGTCGGCTCGCTCGGCCGCGTGGCGCTGGGCTGGGGACCCGTCAAGGACAAGTGGACGATCCCAGCCAACGCGATCCTGCCGTAGACCATGCCAAAGCTCGCCTTTCTGCTGCTGTTCCTGCTCGTCGCGGCGCCGCTGCACGCCGCCGAAGCGCCGCACAAGCTGGCCTTGCTGGTCGGCATCACGCATTACGGCGCCAGGTACACGCCGCAGGTCCCCGGCACGGAGCAGTGGAGCGAGCTGGACGGATCCATCAACGATGTCGAGGCTTTGGCCCAAGAGCTGCGCCGCCGCGGCTTCGACGTGCGCACGCTGACCAACGAACAGGCGACGCACGCGGGCATTCTCCAAGCCTTTCGCGAACAACTGGTGGCCAGGACGCAGGCGGGGCGCGGCGACGTGGCGCTGTTCCACTTCTCCGGTCACGGCATGCAGATCCCGGATGACAACGGCGTGCCGGACGAGGCGGACGGCTACGACGAGGCGATCATTCCCTTTGACAACAAGGGTGTGCGCGACTACTCGGCGGACATTCGCGATGACGAGCTCGGCGCGGCGATCGCGGAGCTGCGGCAGAAGACCCAGAACATCGTCGTGTTTCTCGATAGCTGCCACGCGGGCTCGGCGACGCGCGGCGCGCGCAAGAAGCGTGGCCATGCACCGGTGCACCCGCCGGCGCAAGTGCGCGGATCGTCAAGCGATGGTGCTGGAGGGCTGCTGCAGGCGGGCGACGCGGATCGCACCGGCTACGTGTTCCTCTCGGCGGTGCGCGCGGATCAGGAGGCGAACGAGGACGAGGATCCCACCAGCCACGCCTCGATGGGCGCGTTCACGCTGCTGCTGGTGCAGGCGCTGCAGGAGGCGGGGCCGCAGACGACCTACCAGCAAGTCATGGATCGCATTGGTGTTCAGATTCTGGGGCGCGCGCCGAACCAGAACCCGCAGATCGAAGGCGACGCGCAAAAGCGCTTGTTTTCCGGCGAATGGACGGCGGCGCCCAAGTCCTTCCGCACGCGGCCCCTTGACGGCGAAGGGCGGCTGCCGATCGAGGCCGGGTCGCTGCA